>JAAYWN010000003.1 GCA_012516665.1 Erysipelotrichaceae bacterium | reverse complement strand
TCAAGCTGTCCATCAGTTCTTTTTCAGACGCAAAAGACTGCGGATGCGGACGCACAATGATATGGTATCCCGTATCCAGCAATGGCTGAATGATCTTTTCACCATACTTTGTCAGCAGGCCTTCCGGTCCCCACGATGGGGCCAAAAGGATCGTTGTCGGATGTTCCGGTACTTCTCCCGCTGCGGTCAGTCTCTTCTTCATTTCATCCATATACGGGATCCCGATCCTGACCAGTTCTTTTGCCGGCAGATCGCGCAGCTTTTCCAGATGCCGGATATCATCTTGCTGGAATTGGCCTGACAGCAGGATCGCATCATAGTAATCAATGCCGAACATCCGGTACATCGTGACTTCACTGGCCGCATGAAGCATATGCACATAGCACTGCACATCCTTCGACCGTTTCCACTGATACACATCCAGTCCCGGTGTCGTTGACAGTACGATGCCGGCATTCAGAAAGTTCAGTTTGGCAAAGGCCTTATTCCCTTCCCCAATGAACTGTCCTTTGATATGTTCATATGGGCATGTTAAAGCAGGATCATCCGCTGAAGCTGTCATATAGACAACATCCACGCCTCTGTGATCCAGCTCTTGGCATACTGGTTCAAATACATTCCAATATCTCTTATTATCTGAAAAGATCACAAAAGGGATCTTATTCTCATTCACTGCTACTTTCTTTCCGCCGCTGACTAAAAATCTCAGCTTTACGAAAAGCATACGCAGGGAATAGATCCCTGCTCCGATCAATCCTATCAGGATCGTAAATAACATACTCCCTGTGCCAGGGTCTATATACAGCTGATGCATTCTTTTCCCTCGTATTTCCGAATCAAATATCCAGGTGCTATCGTATCATAATTGCCCTGAAAGCGCCATGAAAGAAAAATGTGAACAAATGCCTAGAATTCAGCATTTTGTTCACATATTTGTTATTTTTCTTTATGCAGGAGCACCGTATCTTTTTCAGCATTGAAATCCTGCATCAGCTTCGCAATTGCCTGACTTGTCAGAGTACTGATATATGCATTTGTACGTCCACTCTCAATTGACTGCAGGAAAGATACGATCGCATAGCGGATGCCTTCTCCCTCCAATTGATAGAAATAGCGCTTATTGTCACTGGCATTTTCATAGCGGATCTCAAAGTAATCTGTTTTCCACCAAGGAGCGGGGACATAGACATATCCCTTTGTGCCAGAGATGATCAATTCACCTTCCGATTTCACACCAGCCCCTACCTGAAGCGAAGCAGCCGCATTGGGATATGTAAAATTGATCTTGGTGAAGACATCAAATGCAGGATTGTCGGCCCGCCAGGAAAGGATCTGTTTCTGTGTATATGCTGTTCCTAAGAGCTGAAAGATAGGCAATGCAGCTGTCGGTGCCCAGGTCGCAAAACTGTTCCAGCCAATGCTTTGATAAATTGGATCATTGACGTCTTTCATGCTCGTGCATGCTGCATCGATCGATACTACTTCTCCGATCCGGCCGGATTTGATCAGCAGCATCATGCGGTCATATGCTGTCGCAAAAGCCGTTTTGATCGTTTCCATCAGGATCAGATGCTTCTCTTCGGCCAGTTTCTTCAATGCAATATACTGATCAGGATCCTCACAGACAGGAGACTCACATAATACATGTCTGCCTTGCATAAGAGCCTGCTGGATCTGCTTATAGTGTTCCTTCGGAGCAGAAGCCAGATAAATGGCATCACTGTTCTGCAGTAGTTCTTCATAGCTGCGATAGATCTTTGGCTCTTCTTTGCTTTCCATTTCCAAGGGCTGCCCGAACGTACAGATACCGGTACAGTTGGCACCGTTCACAAAGCTGCTTTCCTGATAATACTTCTTCAATACATCGACATATTCTCCGGCAAACCCAAGCTTCATTGCTTTCTGTTCCGTACGGATCTCTGAGCTGGAGACGCCTTCTGTGCGGTCCAAATAAACTACTTTGCAGTATTCATTCAGATAGTCGAATTTGCCTTTCCAGTCAGAACCGACCGTAAATATATCGATATTGTATCGGCGGATATCATCGATCTTCTGGCCTTCATATTCTTCAATGATGATCTCATCTGCCAAGCCTGTCTGTCTGACATTCTCAATTCTCTCCATCAGGCTCTGCTGGACATTGATCTTGCCGCGGGACTTATCAAAATCTTCGGCTGTAACACCGACGATCAAATAATCTCCTAAAGCTTTGGCCCGCTTCAGCAGATTGATATGACCATAGTGCAGAAGATCATACGTTCCGTAAGTAATGACTTTGATCATAAGATTAAAGCAGATCCCTCTTCTGCATATCTTTAAAAGCATGGATCAGTTCGGCATTGTTTTCCGGGGAAATACTGCCAATATGTCCTACGCGGAACACTTCATTGCTCAATGCACCGCCATTCGGACAGATCCAAATATGATATTCATCCTTCATGATCTGAATGATCTTTGCGGCATTATGATGTGCTGGCCGCAGGGAAGTAACACAATTGGATGGTGCTTCAGAGGCCAAAGCAAAAGGCAGATCCTTGATCTGAGCACGGAAATCTTCTGCCGTTTTCTGGATGCGTGCTCTTTCTGCTTCAATGCCGCCATGAGCTTCTATTTCCGACAGTCTTGCATGGAGCTCCAGCAGAGTATTGACCGCTGGGGTAAACGGTGTCTGCCCGCGTTCGCCATTTTTCAGAGCAAGCTTCAAAGAGAGATACATGCATACTTCCGGATTTTCTTCGATCCGACGGATCGCTTCCGGTGCCAAAGCAGCTACCGCAATGCCAGGATGCAGGGCCAGGGCCTTCTGCGATCCGGTGATCACAGCAGCCGCATGCAGCTCTGCCATATCCAATTCATCTGCCATAAATGAGCTGATCGCGTCCACAATGAGCAGGATCTTTTCTTCTTTGCAGAAGTCAGATACAAGCTTCATATCATATAACGTCCCGGAGGATGTCTCATCCATATTGATCAACAGAGCAGTATATCCCTGTCCTTTAAATGCATCTAACTGTTCTCTTTTGATCTGATGGCCGAATTCACATTTGATCTCGCTCATCGTACGATGATGCAGCTGGCACATTTCAGCAAACCTCTGGCCAAAGCTCCCGCCATTGACGACCAGCACTTTATCTTTATCATTCAGAATATTCATGACACAGGATTCCATCGCTCCCGTACCGGAAGAAGTCAGAAAGACACAGCGGGCATCTTTCGGCGCCTTCATATCCTTCAGGATCCAAGCTTCATTTTCTTTCATGATCTGAGAAAACTCCGGTGTCCTAAAATACGGTGCAGATTTTCCTGCCACTTCAAGTACAGCATCTTCAGACATTACCGGTCCGACTGTAAAATTTAACATATCATTTACCCCACATTCATTTTTATTGAATTTATGTTCAAATTATAGCACCTATGCTTTGCAAATGAACGCTTAGACCAGCAATCAAAAAATCCTTAGAGGATTTTCTCTCCAAGGATAAACCGACTTTGCTTATTTTTCTTCGATAACAGTACCGTCATTCTTCCAAATGCTGTTAGCCGGAATGACGCCCCTGACACAGCTGGTCGGATACACACGGCAGTTGCGGCCAAGGATCGTACCAGGATTCAGCACAGAATTGCAGCCGACTTCCACATGATCGCCCAGCATGGCGCCCATCTTCTTCAGACCGATCTCAACATCTTCATGATTGAACCGATCATGGACAACGACCAATTTCTTATCGCTCTTGACGTTGGACGTGATGGAACCAGCACCCATATGAGAATAATAACCAAGGATCGAATCTCCGACATAATTGTAATGCGGTGTCTGTACATGGTCGAACAGGATGACATTTTTCAGCTCGACACTGTTCCCCACCACGCAGTCTGCCCCTACCAGAGCACTGGACCGGATAAAGGCACAATGGCGTACCTCGGTACGCGGACCGATAATGCATGGTGCTCCTAAATAAGCGCTAGGGAATACATGTGCTGTTTTTGCGACCCAAACGTGTTCACTGACTTCTGTATACTCATCTTTTGGCAGTGTCGGCCCTAACGCAAGAATCAGATCCTTGATGCCTTTCAATGCTTCCCATGGGTACTTATACTGACTGAGATAATCCTTAGCCAACGTATGATCCAAGTCATACAGATCTTTGATTTCAATCATTTCTTTGCCTTCTTTTCTAATTTTTTGTATATGTTCCATCCGGCAGTTCCTGCTGCTCAACTATTTCTCCAGAATCGACCTGATCAATAACAGATTTCACATATTCGATCTGATTGGTATATGGATAAACTACCGAAAGCTGCTCGCCCGGTGCAGAAGCACAGACTTCCATACCTGTTTCACCGATGACATGATACTTCACGACATTCCAGGAAATACCTTCATCCAGCTGTTTGTTGACTAGACCATAAATCGCATTTGAACTGAGATTTGTTAGGAATTCTCCCTTGATCGAATCCAGCATAGAATTGAAATTGACAATGCCTGATGGACTTGTGATCTTATCAATGATCGCACTCATGACCATCTGCTGATGCATGTTGCGGCCAAAATCGCCATCCGGCAGTCCTTCTCTTTCTCTGACATACATCAGAGCAGAATCCGGTGTCAGATTGATGACACCTGCCGGGAAATATTCATCATCCAGAGCAGTAAACTCATATGGATTGTCGACCGTCACACCGCCTAAAGCTTCAATGATATGCTCAAAAGTAGTGAAGTTCACAATCACGTAATTATTGATCGTTTCATCAAGATAATTTCCCAGCCCTTTTAAAGTATTGTCAATGCCCTTCAAGCCAAGATGTGTCAGCTTGTCATAGGAGCTGTCGCCGCTTCCATAATATGGATTCGGGATATACGAGTCTCTTGGCATATTGACAATAGCTATCTGATGCGAGCTTGAGTTGACTGTTACGACCATGCATACATCTGTACGTCCTTCTAGGCTCAGACCGCCAGACTCTTCACTGGTCTGATCATTGCCGCCGAAGAAGATCGTAAATGGCTTTTTGGTCAAGGTAGAATCGCCTTTAACGGTATGGGTCACTTCAGAAGTCCTTGTAAAGGAATAGACGACTTCTGTATCATTTGCAAAATTCTGATAGGTCGCAGAATCC
The DNA here is from genome assembly GCA_012516665.1 of Erysipelotrichaceae bacterium. Classification (GTDB taxonomy): domain Bacteria; phylum Bacillota_I; class Bacilli_A; order Erysipelotrichales; family Erysipelotrichaceae; genus Bulleidia. The sequence goes on along the minus strand of JAAYWN010000003.1, from coordinate 1,092 downwards.
TCGATCGTTGCCTGATAGATAGCTGGCATGATCAGAAAGTTCCCATCATTGCTGTAAAGAGCCGCGACCGCATCAATGTAGGACGATTTGTCTACAGTCTTGATATTGCTGCTGAAAGCCGTTTTCAATTCTGACAATGCATAAGTCGTATTGGCAGAATCCTGTTCTGATGCAGTAATGAAGGACGCATCCTTCAGAGAACTGAGATCTTTGCATTTGCCATTGTCATTGTCATACTGATAGACATCTGTAAAAGCATTTGTCTTGGCATAGGAATCTGTCATGAAATAGATATTGATGATCGTCTGGTTCCCGGTCACCTGATTGAACAGACTGGTCACCTTATCTACTTCATATGGAATCAATACCGTTCCGATCACCAGTACCACGGTCAGCAGAATATTGACACATTTGGTAAAGATGTTCTTTGGACTTGTCTTGATGCAGAGCAGAAAAGTCAGGCCGAAGAGGACTGCCAAGACCCCCAGAACGATCAATGACCATTTCAGAGGGAAGACAGGTGTCAGCCAGAATGTAATTAAGAATGCAATGCCCGCAAGCAATGATACAAGCCATAAGAAACGTGCACTGATGCTTCTCTTTTTTCTTGTAACAGGTCTGTTGTTATTTGTCATAATCTTTTATTTTTTCTAATTTCCCGATCAAAGCATATCTGCCATCCGGATTTTTCGGTGAGCAGGTAGATAATGTGATCATCTGATCATTGGCACCGATCGTTGCATCCGACTGAAATGTACTGTTTTCCACAAAGCTGTTTACATAGTTCAGGAATTCATCGTTGGATCCAAAGGTCAGATGGATATAGTCGCTTGTTCCTGTTGTCTCAATGCCAGCCACTACTTTCATCTGATACAGTGCGGTCGGTGTATCGATCGTAAATACTTTATGCGTATCATAGTAGGACTGATCTGTATAGTTGTTCAAGGCTGTAAACATCCTGCCTTCGCCATTGTACATATAATGGGCATAGAATACGGTATTCTTATCCGTAAAGCCTCTGGCATTGCGATAATCCACGAAGACACAGCCGGCATAGTTGGAAGTTCCGTCAAACAGATGATCCAAATAATA
>JAAYWN010000026.1 GCA_012516665.1 Erysipelotrichaceae bacterium | reverse complement strand
CCATCACTTAAGCAGCCATCTAACGGAGATGTCGCCAAACATAGAGCTAGATAGCTGCTTAAGTGTTTCTATATTTGGCTATACCATTATATCAAGCACTGAATTTATCCACAAAATTGTTTACTGTTCGATAATAAATAAGAAAGGATCGCTTTGCAAAGGCGACCCTTTTTTAGACATGGAGCTTTGGAAAGATATTGCTGAAATTATCATGGATGACAAGATCGGCCATAGAATCATAGGATGTTTCATCACGATTGATCAGCACCAGATGCTTGCCGCCGAAATACCGCAGGAAGCCGGCTGCAGGATAAACGACCAAAGAAGTTCCTAGTACGATCAAGACATCTGCACTTTGAATGGCAGCGACAGCACCGCTGACGACGGCATCGCTGAGACCTTCTTCATAAAGTACAACATCTGGTTTGATGATACCTCCGCATGCATCGCAGCGAGGAATCCCAGTACTGTTCTTTATATATTCTGCCGGGAAGAACTTACGGCATTTTTCACAGTAATTCCGCATAACAGATCCATGCAGTTCATATACTTTTTTTGAGCCTGCTTTCTGATGCAGACCATCAATATTCTGCGTCACAGCGCCTAAAGATTTTCCTGCTTTTTCGGCGGCCGCAATAAAGCGATGTACTTCATTCGGCTCTGCATCGAGATACAGCATTCGATCCCGATAGAAGTCAAAAAATTCTTCTGTCCTGTCCATGAAGAAGGAATGTGAAATGATCTCTTCCGGAGGATATTTATACTTTTGATGATAGATCCCATCCTGCGATCGAAAATCAGGGATTCCGGAATCGGTCGAGACACCGGCACCGGTAAAGAAAACGATATGTCTGGCATCATCAATGATCTTCTGAAGCTGTTCTATTTTACTGTCCATACGGATCCTCCTATTCATCCTTATATGTATTTAGTATACAGTGTGCAATCTTCTGATATTCTTCAATCAGCGATTTCGGTCTTTTGATCACAGCTTTATCATAGAACTGCAGGAACCAGGATACCAAGGTCGGTGTGACAGCTGTGCGGATGCTCGCAGTGAAAGTATGCTCATCTGCCTTGGAGATCAGAATATCTTCACCAAACTGGTCAAAGACGATCGATGACATGCTGCTGTCAAATACGGCTGTTACAGTCTGTGCACTTCCATGGTACATATGAAATGAAGTACGCAGATGATCTGGCAGGGAGAAAGGGACGCCTTCGCTGCTCTCATCGCTGATGACGATCGTATCCATTTTATCCAAGCGGTAATTGGCAAACGACTGATGTTTGTCAGAATAGAAAACAACATAATATCTGCCGCCATCTGAAACAAGAGCATAGGGCACCAGACGGTATTTCTGATTTTCACGGCGGTATTTCTTCTTTTTAGAGACCGTAATATCGAAATAGCGGAATTCAACATATCGATTCTGTGCAATGGCCGGCAGAAGCTTTTCTGCTTCTTTCAGAATATCGCGCTGCTGTGTCTTTGCCGGATTTCTTGACAGCGGAGGAAGCTGACTGATCTTCTTATCAGGAAGAAACTGATTGATCTTAGCGATCAATTCATCTGTCTCATGGAGCGACAGTGCACTGGATTCCTCACATGCATTCATTAGGAACAAAGCTTCGGCATTTGAAAAGGGATGCTTCAGATAATATCCCTGCTGTCCATTCTTTCTGACAAAAAGAATAGGGATGCCTGCTGCTTTCATCATGGCTATAGATTTATATACGGTGCGCCGATCGGCTGGATGGCCCGCTAAGTCGCAGCTGGCCCGCAGGTCGGTCATTGATAAAAGATGATGCGGATCGGAATGTCTGCTGAGTGCCTGATAGATCAGGATATCCAGCGAAGGAATAGTTGTTTTCATGTTTTTTCTTTTCTTTCTTCATTGTACACGATTAGGTACAGCACTTCCAGGCCTTTCTACTATAGTAATGCCTGTAAGAAGAGGTGAATATGATGGAAATGAAAGCAAAATACTGGCTGACAAGTGCATTGGTCCTGATGTCTTTCAGCTATACAGCGGATGGATATCAGATGGCTGCCGTGCTGTTTTCAGTCTTTGCGGTACTGACCTCAGCGGAAGCACATAGTTATGCCTATCTTTATCATCGGAAAAAGGACATCATCTTATACGGAATCATTGCTTCTCTGCTGACCGTATGCACTGGATTGGTGCAGCGTATGCCGGCCATATGGTTTGTATCTTTCTGCAGTGTCATGTGCTATGTGCTCTTTGAAGAAAATTTATCAAGAGCTATCAGACATACAGTTGCATCAATGCGCATCGTGATGGCCGCTCTCTGTGCCATGACTTTGCTGCTTCCTTATTCTGCGTATGGCATGTCTGATACACTGCTGCTGATCTTGTTCGCTTTTCTGCCGATGCAGATATCTTATCTGCGTCAATGGATCGCTGTGCACCGGCGGAAAATGAAAATCAGAGTAGAAGTAAGACCCGAGTTGTATTAAAATAGCGTTCATAGGGAGATGATCATATGACGCAGTTTTTGATCAAACGATTTATCAAAGATCCTGAAAATATACGGGATGAAAAAGTACGGCTTGCATATGGGACACTGACATCAGCCATTGGGATGTGCTGCAATATTTTTCTGTTCATTCTGAAAGGGATCATCGGATTGACGATCCATTCGATTTCTATCATTTCTGACGGCTTCAACAATCTGTCAGACTGTATGTCCTGTCTGATTACACTGTTTGGCTATCGGCTGTCGGCGAAGCCTGCAGATAAGGAACATCCTTTTGGCCATGGCCGTATGGAATATGTTGTTTCTTTCATTGTTGCTATTATCATTTTCATTTTTGGTTTTCAGCTTCTGAACACATCCATTGATAAGATCATTCATCCGGATGAGGTTTCGTTTAATCTTGTCTTGGTCATTATTCTGGCAGCTTCGATCCTGGTCAAGGTATGGATGGCTTTTTTCTATCGCAGCATCGGCACAAAGATCAACAATATGGCAGTCAAAGCAGCCAGCGATGACAGTCGCAATGATGTCTTGGCAACGGCAATTTCTTTAATCGCAATCGTTCTTTCGGCTTTCACAAAAAATATTCCTTTTGATGGCATCGCCGGTGTGATCTTAGCTTGCTTTATCTTTTACAGCGGCTATGGCATTGCTATTGAGATCATCAATCAGCTGCTGGGAGCACCTGCATCAAAAGAACTGACAGCGGCGATCCGCAATCAGATGCTTTCGCATAAGGAGATTGTCGGCGTCCATGATATGATCATTCATGATTATGGACCTGGTGTGCAGATTGGAAGTGCCCATGCCGAAGTTAACGCCAAAATGGATTTTCTGGCAGCTCATGATGTGATCGATGAAGCAGAACGTGAGATTGAAGAAAATCTCCATGTCATGATGACGATCCACATGGATCCGATCATTGTGGATGATCCGCTGCTGAACGAATATAAAAAGATGGTAGATGCTATTCTGAATGAGATCGATCCGAATCTATCCATGCATGATTTCCGCATGGTATCCGGTCCGACGCATACCAATCTTGTCTTTGATATCCTAGTGCCATATGATGAGAAGCTTTCCAATATCGAGATCAAAGATAAAATTGATGCCCAGCTGGCAGGTAAGCCAGTCAAGTTCTATACTGTCATTCATTTTGACCGCGGCTTTATATCGGAGGAGGATGAATGAAACTGAAGAACTCACTGATGCTTCTGCTGGCAGCTTTGATCTGGGGCTGTGCCTTTGTCGCACAGTCAGCTGGAACACAGTATGTTGGACCATGGACATTCAACTGTCTGCGTTCTGTGATCGGTGCGCTGACACTTTGGCTCGTGATGCCTTTTCTTGATAAAAGCAGAGGTATAGATAAAAAAACGGTCTCTTCGGGCAAACTGCTGCTGGGCGGCGTGCTCTGCGGTATTGTATTGGCGGCGGCTTCGATGTTTCAGCAGCTTGGCATCATGGAGACATCTGCAGGCAAAGCTGGCTTTATCACTGCATTGTATGTCATCCTTGTTCCAATCTTAGGATTATTCATTGGGCATCATACACGACTGATCGTCTGGCTCGGTGCATTGCTGGCATTGGTCGGCTTTTATTTTTTATCCTTTACAGATGCTTCTCTTATTCTTCAAACAGGGGACCTTTATCTGCTGATCTGTGCGGTCCTGTTTGCTGTTCACATTCTGATTGTTGATAATTTTTCTTCTGTGGACGGTGTCAGGCTCTCCTGCATTCAGTTCTTTACTGCTGGTCTGATCTGCAGTATCGGCATGTTCGTGTTTGAAAAACCAGATGTGTCAGCTATTATGGATGCTGCGGTTCCAATCTTATATGCCGGCTGTCTTTCTTCCGGAGCAGGATATACACTGCAGATCCTAGGGCAGAAGGATGCAGATCCTTCGATTGCCAGCATGCTGCTGAGCTTAGAAAGCGTGTTTGCAGCTATTGCTGGTTTTCTGCTTCTTCATCAGGATCTGAATGGGCGAGAGATCCTGGGATGTTCGCTGATCTTCTTGGCTGTAATGATTGCCCAGTATCCAAGCCGCAATAAGAATAAAGAAAAAGAAAGCGCAGCTTCTCAATGAGAGGCTGCGTTTCTTTCGGATGCAAAGTATTTTCTGAATTTCAGCCGATCCGCAAAAACAAATCTATGTTCCAGAAATTTTGTGAACAAACCGATCAGCGTGCCATTGATGCATGCACTGATGACGGTGCCGATACCGATGCCTTCCAGATGCGAAAAGAAAAAGAAGCTCATGAGCACAGCAATGATGCAGCTGACAATATCATAGCCGGTCTTAAAAGGAGGAATCCCAATATGGAAATGGGCAGAAACTTCAGCAACAAATAGTTCATATACCTCTGGCGATAAATAAGTATGGAAAATGAAAGAGACGCCGGAAGTAACAAACAGTGTGCCAATGGCAAAAGCTGAAATACGCAGCCAAAGCAGGTCAGGCATAGGGGATACAAGACTGATAAAAAGATCTAAGCACAGCCCGTAAAAGATAGCTGTCAGAAATGAGAATAAATAGGATATGCGAAAACGATGTACCAGCAGCATCATGAGCAGCAGCAGACAGAACTGAATGCAGTATTCAGCGATGCCGAAAGAGAACCAAGGAATAGTCTGAGAAAGCTTTAGATGCAGCAGATAGGCTGGTGCAACTGCTGTGGACATGCCAAAATTGGCATATACTTCCAGGGCTGTTCCAAAGGCAATGAAGACAATGCCAAGCAAATAGGATACTTCTGTATACAGTGTTCTTTTTTTCATCATATGCTCCTGACAATAAAAGATCAGTCTCGCCGGATTTGATACAGAAATTCCGGAAAGCTGATCTTTTGCATTGATACAATAGCGGAAACTCAAAGAGATTGCAACTGCTTTATGCCTTTACCAGAAGATCTGCGACCTTCTTTGCGTAAGCAACAGGGTCTTCAATCGGCAGTCCCTGGATCAATAATGCCTGATCAAGAAGTACAGATGCATAGTCCTTCAGCTCATCTGGTGAAGAGGCATAAACTTTCTGCAGTTTCGCAAAGACAGGATGATCTGGATTGATCTCCAGGATCTTGGATGCTTTGACTTTATTTGGATTCATTGGATCCTGGCTCATATACTTTTCCATTTCCAGTGAAACACCTTCATCTGCAACAACACAGACAGGATCATCTTTTAATCTGGAAGAAATACGGACTTCCTTGACTTTATCGCCAAGTGCATCCTTGAGGGCAGTGAGCATATCTTTATTCTCTTCTGTTTTTTTCTCTTTTTCTTTCTTCTCTTCTTCACTGTCCAGATCAAGGTCTCCCTTGTTGATGGACTGGAATGGATGATCAGCATACTTCTGCATGATGGAAGACACAAATTCATCTCTTTCATCCAGGAAGTACAGGACTTCATAATTCTTTTCCTTCAGCTTTGCCATTGAAGGCAGAGCACTGATCTCATTAATCGTCTTGCCGCAGGCATAGTAGATTGCCTTCTGCTCTTTTGGCATGCGCTCTGTATATTCTTTCAGCGTGACATACTTTCCATCCTTAGAAGAATGGAACAGGATCAGATCCTGCAGTGTTTCTTTATGCATGCCATAGTCTTTATAGATACCATACTTCAGATTCAGACCGAAGTTGTCAAAGAACTTCTCATATTCAGAACGTTCATTCTTCAGCATATCTTCCAAAGCACTTTGGATCTTTTTCTCGATGGATTTCGCAATCAGTTTGACCTGACGATCCTGCTGCAGGATCTCACGGGAGATATTCAGTGATAGATCATCACTGTCCACAAGGCCCTGTACAAAGCGGAAGTATTCCGGCACGAGATCTTTTACTTTATCCATAATGAATACATTATGAGAATACAGCTGCAGGCCCGGTTCAAAATCCTGATAATAGAAATTGTACGGTGCCTTGCTTGGAATAAAGAGCAGTGCTGTATAGGATACATTTCCTTCAACATTATAGTGAATGACTTTCTGCGGATCTTCCCAGTCATTGAACTTGCCTTTGTAGAACTCATTATACTGTTCAGGCTTGATCTTCGACTTTGGCTTTTTCCACAGAGGGACCATAGAATTCAATGTCTCGATCTCCTTGGTCTCGATGGTCTTATCTTTATCAGTTGGATCCGGGGCACTCTTTGTGCATTCCATTTCTATTGGATAGCGCACATAATCACTGTATTTCTTGACTAGATCGCGGATGGTAAATTCTTCCAGATACTTAGAGTATTTTTCATCATCTGTATCATCTTTCAAATCGAGGATGATCCTGGTACCGACAGTATCTTTCTGAATCTCAGAAATGACATATCCATCATCACCGGAACTTGTCCAGCTGTATGCCTTGTCTTCTTTAACTGCTTTGGATTCGACCGTAATATGCTTAGCGACCATGAAAGCACTGTAAAAGCCGACACCGAACTGTCCAATGATATCAACATTCTTTTCTGCCTTTTCTAAAGATTCACGGAATTCAGCAGAACCGGATTTAGCAATGGTGCCGAGATTCTTTTCTAATTCTTCGGCATTCATGCCTACGCCATGATCTTCAATGACGAGCTGTCTGGTATCCTGATGGCGCTCAATCGTGATCTTCAGATCTTTCTTTTCTGCACTGTACTTCGGATCGGTCAAAGAAAGATAATGACGCTTATCCAAAGCATCGCTTGCATTTGAAATCAATTCTCTTAAGAAGATCTCTTTATTTGTGTAAATTGAGTTGATCATCAGATCAAGAAGACGTTTTGATTCTGCTTTAAACTGTTTTTTAGCCATATATCTGCCTCCTAGTTGTTTTAGCACTCTTATTCAATGACTGCTAAAACATAGTAGCACTGCCGAATGAAGAATGCAAATACTGCCATTCCTTTTCGCCGTCCTTTTGAAGATAAAAATTCGCGTCATAAACATGGCCTCCTATGAAAGCGAGGAGATCATTTATGGAAAATGATGGAAAAAGGGGCTTGACGGGTCCCCTGGGGAACGGAATTACAGTATTTGAAAAGGATAACAGCAATTCCATGAAATCAGTACAGCAGGTATGCAGGCAATATGGCATAACCAAAAAGACGCTCTTCTATTATGACAAAAAGGGAATTCTCAAGCCAAGCTGCAGAGCAGGAAAACAAAGTCACAAGATGTACGATCGGAAAACAATCGAACGATTGGAGATGATCATGTATTACAAGAACGCTGGACTGCTGCTGTCAGAAATCAGGGAGATACTGGATGATCCCGATGGCCGTATAGAGGAGATCATGGAAACGGATATCAAGCGTTTGACAAAGCAAAAAAAGGAAATAGAAAAAAAGCTAAAGAGTGCAAGGATCTTGGCAAATGCCATGAAGGAGAAAAAACTATGAAAACAGTATCGCTTTTCATCTGCAGTGCAGCATGTTTATGCCTATACGCATGCAGCAGTGAAAAAAAAGAAGCACAGGTGTCACCAAGCTATGCCGCATCTGCAAGTACGTATTCATCAATTGCCACAGCCAAAGCTACATATGCACCAACCGTGGTACCAACGGCAGCACCAACCGCTGCACCAACGGCAACTCCTGCCGCTACAGCTGAAAGTACCGGAAATGATGCATCATTTAAGGCAGCTATGGATTCTTATGAATCTTTCTTCGATGGATATGTTGCTTTCATGCAGAAATATCAGAATTCCGATGATACTGCCAGTATGCTGAGCGATTATCTCAAATGGATGAGCAAGTATACGGATACCATGACTAAATTGGACAGTATTGATGAGAATTCTTTGTCGGCGGCAGATGATGCCTACTACTTAGAAGTGATGGCACGTATTCTGAACAAATTAGCCGAAGTACAGTAGATCGATACAGAAAAGCAGTATACGCATAAACGAGAAGATGCTTATGCGATCTGAGGGGGAAATCATGAATATGACAGGTAAGGTATGGAAATGCAGCAGATGCGGCCAAGAAAATCAAGGAGAGTTCTGCAGCAGCTGCGGCAAGCCAAGAGAAACAGAAAGTGATACAGAAAATCAGAAAGAACAGAATCATGCGGCATTGGAAACAGCATGGAAGGAGCCAGAACAGAAATTCACTGAACATACAAACGAAGAACCAGCGAATGGTCCAGGACCTGATCTAAAACAGAATAATAAAAGAGGCTTCATCAGGAAGAATGGGTTAATTTCATAGCTTTGTAGGGAAGCTGCACATCTATATCAGAGCACTTGAGCATGATCATGTCGATCATGTTCTTTATGTTACGGAATCCAAAAGCTGCTCTGATAATGAGCTTG
>JAAYWN010000025.1 GCA_012516665.1 Erysipelotrichaceae bacterium | reverse complement strand
TCCCTCCATTACTAAATACAGTATAGCACACAATGCGACACATTGCTACATATAAAATCATAAAATTTGACAACTTTTTGAAATAAAAAATGCGGCCAATAGGCCACATCTGGATTTTGTGTGTTCATCAGAACTGCTAAACTCCCGCAATGGCATCTATCTGCTGAATCCAGGTTCGATCTCACTGCCAAAGGGAGGCCATCCAAAAACGTATGGCATATTGGATGAATCCGGCTTCACTGTTTATACGATTGAACACAGTGTTTATCTCAGGGTCATATTCTAAGTGATCCTGAGATTTTTCATGTATACTTGGGGAAATGGAGAGAATCATGAATTCCGCAGGAAAACTCAAAACATATTTAAAACATGAAAAAGGCAATCTGATCCTGATCACCGTGACTGGTCTGATCTATAACATCGGAATGGTCGCCGGTCCTTGGTTCGAAGGGCAGCTGGTGCAGACCTTGGCTGATATTCTGAATGGCGAACGTACTTTGGCAGATATGCTTATTTTAGCAGGCATCTATGTACTGACAATCCTTTTTGTCCAGGTCATGCGTTTTTTTAAGCGCCTTTTTGTCAGAAAGTTTGCGAATAATATCAATCGTGAAATGAAAGAAAACTTATATCATACGATGCTTTCAGAAGATATCAATGCCCAGGAAACAGGCAGCTATATCGCCAAGGCCATCAGTGACGTTGATGCATGCGTTGAAGGCATCCGCAAGTTCGTTACTGAGATCTTTGATACAGGCATTGTCATGATTTCCTATATCGTTCTGCTGATGATCTATGACTGGCGTCTGACACTGATTGCACTGCTGTTTCCGCCGCTGGCTTATTTCTGTGCCAATTGGCTGAAGACGGCAGTGACAGAAAGCACACAGCAGGCACGCAGTTCCAATGGAAGACTGAATAGTGCTTCCTTGGATCGGGTAGACAATGCATTGACCTATCGTCTGTATGGCGAAGAGACACATCAGAATGCCATCTATGAAACTTATTTAAAGGATTATGAAAAGAAACAGGCAAAAGCAAATATCCTGATTGCTTCGACGCAGCCGCTGTATCAGATCATTTCCATGATCTCTGTCATCTTCATCTTTATCTTCGGTGCAAAAAACATTCTCGGCTCAGGATGGACCGTATGGAATATCGCAGCTTTTTCCACCTATCTTGCATGCTTTGCCAAACTGGCAAAAAAATCCTCGACGGCAGCTAAACTGTTCAATTCAGTACAGAAAGCAGAAGTCTCCTGGAAACGGATCCAGCCGCATCTGAAAGATATACCGCCTTTTATTTCTCAAGGCAGTGCATCTGCCGATACATTGGATGTTTCATCAGTCTCTTTCGGCTATCCAGGTCTGCCGCTGATCCATGATCTTTCTTTCCATGCCAATGCCGGTGAGATCATCGGTATTACCGGTGCAGTTGCCAGCGGAAAAACCGCCTTGGGAAAGATATTTCTGAATGTTCTTCCTTATGAAGGAAAGATCACGCTGAATGGGCGTGAACTATCCTCCTATCAGGAACGCACCGTCAGCTGTCTTGCTCAGGATCCGCAGCTGTTCTCCGGAACAATTGCAGAAAATGTCAGTTTAGGAGATGATATCGATCTCAATGCCGCCCTGCATGAAGTATGCATGGATGAAGAAGTAAAAGAATTTGAGCAGGGTACAGAAACAATGATCGGCGATCATGGCGTGCGCCTTTCCGGCGGTCAGCAGGAAAGGATCTCTTTAGCAAGAGCCCTCTCTCATCCAGCCCCTCTGCTGATCCTGGATGATCCCTTTTCAGCTGTTGATCCAGCAACGGAAGATGCTATATTCAATGATCTGCGAACAAAACATTCTGATTCTATCATCCTGCTGATCTCTCATCGTCTGGCACATTTTCATCAATGCGATCGCGTCATTCTTCTTGCGGATCATAAAGCTATTGTATCTTCCCATGATGAACTGATGCGGACATCAAAAGAATACGATCAGCTCATCAAAGCACAGAAAGGAGATCAGGAATGAAACACTCCTTAATAAAAACATGCATGCGCTGCATGCGCCGGGATCCTCTCATCTCGATTCTTCTGATCGTCTTAATGGCTGCCGCGATATTTCTGGCCGTCATTCCGCCATTGATCCTGGCCCGTTTTATTGATGATCTGACAATACATCAGACCTTCACTGTCCCAACTGTACTTCTGTACTTTGGCAGTATCGCTGCCGCTGGAATCTGCGAAGCAGGAAAGAATGCACTTATCGCTGACTTCGGTCAGAAGATCACACATGCCTTGAGAACAGAAATGAGCGAAAAGCTCAATGTTCTTCCTTCTTCACACTATGTATCCATGGCGTCTGGGGAGACCGTATCACTTTTCACGAATGATATAGATACAATTGCTTCATTGTTCGATGAAGGAATCATCAGCATGATCGTAGATCTCGGCACGCTGATCAGTATTCTGGGCGTTGTCCTGGTAAAATCTAAAGGTCTGTTCCTGCTGCTTCTGATCCTGCTTCCTTTTCTCTATTTTGTAACGCGGGTGCTGCAGAAAAAAATGTACCAAGCAAATATGGCGAACCGCCGGGCAGTTGCAAAAAGCACGCAGCTGATTCCCGAAACGATCCATAATATTCTGGCTCTGCGCATCTATCAGAAACAGAAATGGATGGAGGATAAATATGATCGGACGATCGGAGAAAGCTTTGCGGCAGTCAATCAGGCAAATTTCTGCGATGCCATTTATTCGCCGATCATTCTGACGACAAGTGCATGTGCTGTTGCCGTGATGATGTGCCTCTCGGCCGGCAATGAGACTGCCCGTTCTTTCTTTGGCATGAGCGCCGGTACTGCCGTTGCCCTGATTGCTTATATATCATCTGTTTTTGCGCCATTGGAAAGCATCGGCATGGAGATCCAGAATATTCAATCTGCTGCCGCAAGTATCAGCCGGGTGGAATCTTTCCTGAATCTGCCGGAAAAGAGCGAACAGTGTGCCATCATTGACCGCACGGATAATGCCGTTGATATCAATCATATCTATTTCCGCTATGCACCGGATGAAAAAGAGATCTTCCATGATTATTCTCTGCATATCAAGCAAGGAGACATGGTCACCTTTGTGGGACGCACCGGAGCAGGAAAATCAACTCTGTTCAAACTGATCCTTGGCATGTATCAGCCAGAGCAGGGAAGCGTACATATCTTTGGACAGTGCCCTTATGATATTTCAGAAGAAAAGAAACGTATGGTCTACGGTGCCGTTGAACAGGATTTTCGTCTGATCCACGGTACGATACGTCAGCAGATCACTTTGGACAATCCAGCAGTTACTGATGAAATGGTCTGGCATGCCCTGACAACTGCACAGCTGAAGGATACAGTAGCCTCTTTCCCAAAGGGGCTGGATACCATATGCACCTCCGAGATCTTCTCACAGGGACAGTTCCAGCTCCTCTCTATTGCCAGAGCGATTGTCTGCGATCCAAAGCTTCTGCTCTTAGATGAGATCACTGCGAACCTGGATGCCAATACCGAACAGATCGTCTTTCAGGCATTGAAGGAAGCGTCCCAGGACCGCACCGTCATTTCTATTTCTCATCGCCTGTATCAGGCAAACGGCGGCACCGAAATCGAAATCTCATAAAAATTCCCGAAGCTTTCATAGCCTCAGGAATTTTTTTACAGCAGATCCAGATGATGAATGTCAATATTATAGATGACGTTCTTGCGTTCCACGATTACTTTGATCCGTTCCATTAGAGCAGGATCTTTCTGAATATTGTCCAGCAGTTCTTTCGTCGGATTGATGGCATGCGGATGGCCGGTATTTTTGAACATTGTCAGATCGCCGTTGGTATCGCCATAGGAATAGCACTCTGACAGATCCAGATCATACTGATCCCGCAGTTCCATCATTGCTTTCTGTTTTGATGCACTGTCCCACATCGGTGTGATCTCACCGGTATAGATGCCCTTCGCATCCGTATGATAGATCGTGCCTCTCCAGTCATCAAAGTGATACTTTTCTGCCATATATTTCACTAAAGCGTCCGGCGATCCGGATATTGCGATCACTTTATGTCCTGCTGCCTGATGCTTTTCAATTTCACGGCGGGTGAACTGATAGACTCTTTCCCCTTTCTGCTCAATGACTTTCTTGGCAATAAAGTCAATATGCTCCGAAGAAATACCGACCGTAGCCTTCTTAAAGATCTCGATCATGCGGGAAAGATAATCATCATATTCACCGACTCTTCTGTCCCAAGCGTTATACGCATACTTCACATCATTGTTCCAATGTTCCGGTCCGATGATCTCATGCGTCACCATTTTCTTGAAGACTTCCGTGATCAGTCCCTCACGGTAGATCGTGCCGTCAATATCAAAAAATGCAGCAATTGCCATGAGCATTCTCCTTTTGTTTGATGCCTATCTTAGAACGCATCGCCTAAAGAAGCAATGTTTTTTTTCAATACATCTGCTGAACAGCTCAGTTCATTTCTTTCCGCTTCTGAAATAGCGACCGGGACCAAGCCTTCAACGCCATTGCGGCCGACGATGGCCGGTACGCTCAAGGAACATCCGCTGATGCCATAGGCACCATTCGGATCAGTAGAAACAGGCATGACCGTCTTTTCATCTTTCATGATTGCCGTACAGATGCGGACAACTGACATGGCAATGCCATAATATGTTGCTTTCTTGCGCTGGATGATCTCATAGGCACTGTTCTTTACATCATTGCCCATTTCTTTTTCAGCTTCCTTCAGATCTGTATCTCCCATGCCGCGCAGCGCAAAGAAATCTGCCAAAGGCACAGAGGATACGTTTGCATTGGACCAGGTGATCAATTCAGAATCACCATGCTCACCGATGACATAGGCATGCACCGATCTTGAGTCCACGTCAAGCTTATTGCCGATCAGATAGCGCAGACGTGCACTGTCCAGGACTGTTCCTGAACCAAATACGCGTCCGTCCGGCATGCCGCTGTGCTGCATGGCATAATATGTTAAGACATCCACTGGGTTGGAAACAACGACCATGATACCTTCACAGTGCTGTTCCTTGATCTGCGGCATAATGCCTGAGAAGATGCCGATATTCTTCTTGATCAGATCCAGGCGTGTCTCACCTGGCTTCTGAGCAGCGCCTGCCGTTACGACAATGATCGCTGCATCTTTCGCATCCTTATAGTCTCCTGCATAAATATTCATCGGTGATGTCAGCGCAGTACCATGGCTGATATCCATCGCTTCACCTTCTGCTTTTTCTTTCATCACATCGATCAGGACCATCTCAGAGAACATTCCGCTCTGCATTAAGGCAAAGGCACTCGAAGAACCGACAAAACCACATCCAACAATTGCTACTTTTCTAAAATTCACGCTCATAATGATTTCTCCTTCAATGACGCTATGTTTCTCGTCCTTTTTATTATAGCAAACGTTCCGATAATGCGTATATGCGTAGCCCCGCTAAAAAAAAGAAAAGATTTCTCTTTTCCTCAGTTTTTCACAAGTCTCGCTTTTTTTAAAGCAAAGTATACAGGCGGTAAGAGCAGCAGATGAACAGCAATGCCCGGAGCAGATACCGCAAAGTAAGAAGATGCCCACACTTCTAAACTGAAGCTGGCTGTGCCAAGCACCAATGCCTGCGTGATCCCGCCGGCAATTCGGCCGCAGATCATAGCAGCGATCAAAGCAAGATATACATGGCATACATCATGTCGATCATGGAACAGATCCATCAGAGCTCCGGTGATCAGACCATATACCGGCAGTTCAATGCACATGGCCATCAAAGAAGCTCCCTGCGGCATGCCGAACATCACCGCATTCAGCAAAGGACAGACAAGGCCGACGATCATGCCGGGAAGCGGTCCTAAGACCAATCCAGCCAACAGCGGTGAAATATGCATCGGCGACAGGATCACCCCGCCGTTGGGGATCATTCTGGCAAAGACCGGAAGGATACAGCCAACGGCGATCAGCAGTCCCATCATTGCGATTGTTCGTGTATTTCTCATTTCTGATCTCTTTCTTTCTGGATCTCTGCTCTGACTTCAGCAATGCTGAGATGTTCTCTATCCGCAATCTCGGCAAGATCCGTATATTCAATCTTTTCCCTGTCAGTGCCATAGCCATGCGATCTCTTGATATGCACGGTTCCAAGTGACGTCTTTTCTTCAATGATCTGACGCTGCATCGTATATCTCTGGCAGACATTCCGCCGAATGCCAAGTGTTGTCAAGTTTGCAAACATCAGACGGATCATTTTCTCTTCATCTTTTTCCAAGCATGTACATGTGAACAGAATACCAGGACGGTTCTTCTTCATCTGTGCACTGATGCTGTATACATCCAATGCGCCATTAGCAAAAAGAACATCTACCGCATGGCCGATCTCCTCCGCGGACTGATCATCAATATTGCAGATCAGCTCGACCGCTTTTCCGGTATCTTCTGCTTCGCCAAGATAAGCCCGCAGTACATTGGCAGTTTCAAAATCCTTTGTACCTAAACCATAGCCGATCTTTTCACAGCGCATGGCCGGCATATCGCCATAGCTATCCGCAAAGTATTTCAGCAGGGCAGCACCCGTTGGGGTGCAGAGCTCTCCCTGTACTTCACCATGATAGAAAGGAATTCCCTGCAGCAGATACGCTGCCGCCGGAGCTGGGATCGGCAGAATGCCATGGGCACATCTGACCGTACCATTGCCGACTGCTACTTTCCCGGCACACACCTTGTCCGCATTGATCATTTCCATCAGCACACAGCATCCCACAACATCCGCGATGGCATCCTTCATACCGACCTCATGAAAATGGATCTCACTGACATCTGTATCATGCACATGGCTCTCTGCTTCCGCAAGCAGACGATAGATATCCATGGCTTTCCTTTTCACGCTGTCTGAGACATGCAGCGAAGCAATCTGCTGCATGATATCATTCATGCATGCATGATGGTGCTCATGATCATGATGCTCATGTCCATCCTCTTCTTCTCCATGCACAAGCACTTCCATATGCGTACCGGCAATGCCGCACTTTTTCTGCGGTACAGCCGCAAAGCTGACATCTGCGATACCGGCATGATTCATGATCTCAAGAAATTTCTGCTGATCAGTCAGTTCGCTCAAAGCACCAAGCAGCATATCGCCGCTGATGCCCATGCCGCATTCTAGATACAGTGCTTTCATTCCAGCGTCTCCGCAATCTGTTTCAGCCAGCTGCGGATCTCAATATGCTGCGGGCACTGCATCTCGCATTGTCCGCACTGTACGCAATCCGAAGCCCTGCCGGAACCGCTTTTGATATCCATGGCATAATTCTTCTTTGCTTTTTCGGTATTGTCATAGATCAGTTTCATATTCATATCAGCGAACAGATCAGGAATATTGATCTTCATTGGGCATCCGCCGGTGCAGTAATGGCAGCCTGTACATGGGATCTGATGGATCCCCGCCAGGATCTTCTGGGCCTGTCGGATCACTTCCTGCTC
>JAAYWN010000024.1 GCA_012516665.1 Erysipelotrichaceae bacterium | reverse complement strand
GCAAAACTCAGTATAAGGAATTCATGTCCATTTTTATACCCTAAATGCTTATTACATCAGCATATACGCTGATTTATATACCCACACTTATTGATGAAGAGCCAAATATTACGGCACTGTCAAAAAAACAGTTCAGCTCGGGAGAAGCATGTTATTCACTCAACTATTTCGTTTCTGAAGCAGGCGTTGGAGCCAGATATACATCGTATCATCAGATACTGAACGATACCGTAGCGAGTACAGGCGTTAAAAAAACGGATGCGTACCCAAATTTTTCTGCCGCAAGCTATATTGTGTCAAAGAATGCGGATGGAACATATTACAACGCGGATTCAAATAAAGTGCTAACAGGCACTGCCAGCAATGGCACGGCAAAGGTACAGGCACTGTCGAATGGCGTGTATGTTGATGTGGCAGGACGACATATTGAAAAGGGCACAACGGTCAGGCTGACAGCTGCACCGGATACTTACTGCAATCTGACTGGATGGACGGAACAGACAGCAGCAGGACAAACAGCTGTCACATATGTCAGAACAGGCAACAGTATCACTTTCACAATGCCTGATCGAGATGTAAAGTTCACGCCGGTATTTGAACGGCAGAAATATACAGTAACTTTCAATGCAAACAATGGCACGGGCACGATGGGCAATCAGGAATTTGAGTATGGCATCGCAGAAAAACTGAATGAAAACACATTTACGCGCCCAGGGTATACCTTCCTTGGCTGGTCAACAGATAAAAATACAAAAGGTGCCGCTTATTCTGACAAGCAGTCGATCACAAAGATCAAGAGTGATTCCACAGTAAAAAATGTTACTCTCTATGCAGTATGGAAAGCAGATGCGGATGCGTATTTGACCTATACCTCTGCCGATGCCAATATGGGAACCACCAGTCGTATTTATGATAATTGCACGCACGGACTGGAAAGCAATCCTCCTATCGCTGCTGTGACGGCAGAACCTAAGGATGGCTATCACTTTGTGAAATGGTATGACTACACCAATAAACAGGATATCAGTACAAATGCCGGACTAGCTGCAGATCAGATCAAAACACATGCAAATAATGGCAGTATATATAAAACAACTGCCTTTGTAGCTTACTTTGAGGCAAACAGTTATACAGTAAAATATGATAAGAATGCAGATGGAGCTTCCGGAACAATGGAAGATCAGAGCTTTGTTTATGATAAATTACAAAAACTGCAGGAAAATAAATTTTTCCGGGATGGCTATTTATTCTTTGGCTGGGCAACCAAAAAGGGCGAAACGATTGCTACATACAGCAATGCCCAGAGCGTTGAAAACCTTGTTACTGGTGGTACTGTAACGATGTATGCCATGTGGGAAAATAACAGTGATGTCGTTCTCTCTTATACTGCGGCGGATGCAGCCATGGGCGGTGTACGCCCTGCAGCACAGGCATTGGATCCTATATCTGGAACTGTGGACGGCTCCTCTGCTGAAGCTAAAACCGGCTACCACTTTGTGAACTGGACATATAATGGGAATCCTGTCAGCATAGATACTGCGCTCTCCAGTAAGGTTGTAGATCAATACGCAAAAGTCAATGGCAACTACGTTTCTTCACGATTCATCGCTAATTTTGCACCAAATACTTACAAGGTCAAGTTCGATGCAAATGAAGGTATGGGCACCATGGATGATCAGATCCTGACCTATGATAAAGAAACAAATCTAAACACAAATGTATTTACACGAAAAGGCTATGTCTTTGGCGGCTGGTATGTAGATGGTGTCACACCGGTCCAGCTTTACAAAGACGGGGCGAGCGTTATGAATCTGGCATCAGATCAGGGTGCCACAGTAACGTTGAAAGCTGTCTGGACAGAGCTGCCTGACGCAGAACTGTCCTATAGCTCTGGCAATGAGGAACATGGCAGTGTCAGTACAGCGACTGAGATCGTGGATCCAAATGGCAAACCAGATGGAGCTACTGCATCTGCAGCAGAAGGCTATCACTTTGTGAATTGGACAGATGCCAATGGCACAGAGGTCAGTACAGAGGCTCCGTATTAACCTAAAGCAGAAGACTACTATGTTACGGCATCTTATACAGCAAACTTTGCGCCAAATACATATGCGATCGTATTCAACGCAAATGAAGGTGCGGGCAGTATGGATGATCAGATCCTGACCTATGACAAGTTAGAAAAGCTTGCGGCAAATACGATCACACGGCCAGGCTATGTCTTCACAGGCTGGAATACGAGCTCCGATGGTACGGGCACTGCGTATGACGATGAAACAAGTATTCTCAACTTAACAGAGGAACAGGGCGGTAAGATCGATCTATATGCACAATGGACATCCCTGTCAGATATAACGATCACCTATATAAGCGCTAATAGGACGATGGGGAAAACGCTTCGGGCATATGATGCGATCAATCCACAGACAGGCGTTCCTGCTGGTTCTGCGGCTGAAGCAGAAACAGGCTATCGCTTTGTGAGCTGGACCTATGACGATCAGGTCGTAACAACGAATGCAAAGCTCACTACGGCACAGGTAGCAGCCAATGCAAAGAAAAATGATGGATATGTTACGGGTGTATTCACAGCAAACTTTGAGGCAGTCAAAGGAACTGACGATACTCATGATGACAGTGACAGCAGCAATCAGGATGGCCCAAATATCGTTGAGGATGATGGGTATGTCGTGCCGGATACTTCAGTGAAATAATAAACAGCATTGCGTGATGCTTTGCCAGTATGCATGACAAAAAAGTTCAGAAAGTCCTGTGATGATGGGGATTTCTGGACTTTTTAGTTATGATATATATTGTCGCAATGCGCTGCGGCTTTGATTGGATACGGCAATATCTTTTCACTGGACTTAGAAAAGTATAAAATAAAAGCATTGAGGAGCAAATTTCATGTCAGATCATATTGTATTGGAAGCGAAGAATCTCAAAAAGATCTACAACTACCACACTTTAAATGCGTTTGAAGCACTGCACAGCATTAACTTTCAGGTCATGGATGGAGACTTTGTGGCCATCATGGGGCCATCAGGATCCGGCAAGTCGACCTTCATCAACACAATCTCTACGATCGACGTACCGACCGAAGGAAGAGTCTATATCAATGGCAAGGATGTGCGGACCATGTCAGAAAATGATATCGGCCGTTTCCGCTATCAGAATCTGGGCTTTATCTTCCAGGATTTCAATCTTCTGGATACGCATACAATGTTTGAAAACATAGCTATGCCGCTGTCTTTAGCACATGTGGATCGTCAGGAGATCGCAGAAAGAGTGCAGAAGCTGGCAGAAGAAATGGATATTGCGGAATTGATGAACAAATTTCCGTATGAGTGTTCGGGCGGACAGAGACAGAGAGTTGCCATCTGCCGTGCTTTGATCAATCATCCGCATCTCATTATGGCTGATGAGCCGACTGGCAATCTGGATTCTGCCAACAGTGCAGAACTGATGAATATCTTAAAGGATCTGAATCGATCCGGTGTCACCATCGTCATGGTCACCCATGATCCTTTGATCTCTTCTTATTCTTCACGCATGATCTATATCAAAGATGGAAATATTGAAAAAGAACTGACACGTGAGGAAATGAGCCAGGATGAGTATTTCCAGAAGATCGTTGAAATGAATTCGGCAGAGTCCAGGGAGATCCTTCACAAATGATCCTGCGCGATGCCCTGCGTTCTCTGCAGAAAGACTTTTCAAAAGCTTTTTTCTATTGGCTGATCTTTGTTCTGACAACGATGTTCATTTATCTGTTCTATAACATTGCCATGAGCGATCCAAGTGTGGATCCGATCAAGAATCCCAGCAGTACGATCACCTATGTCATGATCTTAGTTGTGATCCTGTGCAGTGTAGATATTCTGTTTGCGAATGATTTCTATGTAAAACTGAAGGGCAAAGATCTGGCTGTGAGATTGATCTGCGGCGGAAGATTTACCCAGATTGCCGGTTTCCTGCTGGCCCAGACAATGCTGCTGCTTGTGCTGGCTGTACCGCTTGGTATTTTTCTGGCCAACTGTCTGCTGCCGCTTGTCAATGCGATGATGTCCTCGGTGGATCAGAGCTTTGCTGTATCGAGCCATCCGGAAGCGATGCTCAATGCGACGGTGATTCTTCTGTATGTTGTGTTCTGGATCATTCTGCTGAATATGAGCTTTGCCTATCGCAATGCGGTAGGTCTCCTGATGAATCCAAGCAGTATTATCAGTGCTTCTGAGGATTCTCCTTTTGGAACGAATCTGGTGCCGAAGAAAGCAAAGCAGATCTTCTGGATCGCGGTATTTCTTGTACCGATCCTTTTGATCTATTGGAACCGCAGTCTGGCCATCTTGGTCTCATTGATCGGCATGGTCGGTCTGAACGGCTGCCTGTCAGATATCATTTCACCATGGATCAATCATCAGGTCTCAGGCAGACTGCTGAAAGATCCTGACCGGATGGCGGCTGCTGGCTTTGCCAGAAGAGATCTGAGAGTTCTGAAGAATAATATATTTCTCTTTGAAGCAGGTGCGGTCATTTTGGTATCTATGCTGGTGAATTCTATCGGCAGTATGGCAGAAAGCATGACGATCTTTATCTCCTATCTTGTGATGGCATGCCTGCAGGCACTGGCCTTGATGTTCAAATTCGGTACGGAGATATCAGGACGGAGAAGACTGTTCCTGACCTTGAATCATATTGGCTTTATTCAGAAAGATCAGAAGAAGATCATTCATCAGGAAATATTGTATGTCTATGGCTTTGTCATTGGGGTGACATTTCTTTATATCTTTAATATTCTGCTGTCTTACACTTTGGCTGGAGATCTTTCGGCTGGTACCTCTCTGTTCCTGCTGGGCGGTGCACTTCTGCCTTTGGTGATCTGTGCGGGGCTGAATCTGCTTCTGTATCGGAAAGCTGTATTTCCGAAGGATCAGGAAGCCCGCATGCATGCGGAATAAGCATATCCTGCATGCAAAAAGAATATTGGCATGTCGATGGATCCAGACCTAAGATGATGGTATAAGGAGATTTGATATGGCAATGAATGAAAAGGCAAAGAAGTATGTTGAAAAGATGGTCACCGGACCAGAGCCGGGACTGTCGGAAACAGATCCAGAATTTGTTGAACGGTTTGCGGATTTTGCTTTTGATGAAGTGGTCAATGAGGAACAGGCCAAGCTGGATGACCGCACAAGGTTCTTAGCGATCCTTGCGTCATTGCTTGGATGCCAGGCTTCTGAGGAATTCAGAATGATCCTGCCGGCAGCGCTGAACTTTGGACTGACACCGACGGAAGTCAAAGAGACGGTCTACCAGGCAGTGGATTATTTAGGTATTGGCCGTGTCTATCCATTCCTGAAGATCACCAATGAGATCCTGAGTGCACGCGGTGTGCGGCTCCCTTTGGCAGCTGGCGCTGCAGTTTCTTATGAAGAACGCTTGAGAAAAGGCAATGATGCGCAGATCGAGATCTTTGGCGAAGGTATGCGGGACAGATGGAACAATGGTTTAGAAGACCAAAGACATATCTCCAAATGGCTGGCCGACAACTGCTTCGGTGATTATTACACAAGAAAAGGGCTGACCTTAGCAGAAAGAGAAATGATCACCTTCTGTTTCTTAATGGCGCAGGGCGGGTGTGAA
Organism: Erysipelotrichaceae bacterium; assembly: GCA_012516665.1. Taxonomy (GTDB): domain Bacteria; phylum Bacillota_I; class Bacilli_A; order Erysipelotrichales; family Erysipelotrichaceae; genus Bulleidia. The sequence continues at coordinate 15,876 of JAAYWN010000024.1, read as the reverse complement.
CCGCAGCTGAAGAGCCATGCTTTGGGCAATATGAATCTAGGCAATGATGAAGGCTTTCTGATCAGAGTCGTATCTCAATGCCTGCCGTATATCGGCTATCCGCGTTCTTTGAATGCCTTGCGGATGATCGGTGAAGCGGCTGCTGTAAAAAAATAAGAAAAATGCTCTGCACATGTGTGAATGTACAGAGCGTTTTTTATAGGATCAATGATTGGATGACAGCACCTGTCTCTTTTAGGACACCGGCCGTATTTGGATTGGTGAAGCTATATACGGCATCAATGATCAAGAGGACAATGAGAATGGCATCAATGATGTAAAGGATGCTTGTTTTTCTGCGGCTGAGCCATTGATCCAGCGCCGGCAGGATCAAGTGGATGAAGAACATGCATACAAACGCCGAATAGATTGTGTTCTGCAGAGATACTCTGCCGCCGAAACTGATAATATGCGTACTGAAGTCCCACCATGCCATACCGTACATCGCCTGCAGATAATACGAAGAGCAGAGCAGTACAGCAGCTGCAATGATCAGACATCCGATAAATTCAGCGATCGGCTTCTTTCTCAGCTTTGTTAACAAGGTCAGGCACAGGATCCCCATTAGGCCATACATCGGCACCCATGGGCCATGGAACATACCGGCATTGACACATGAATTTGTGAAGACAAAATAATCCATGCATTTGAAGATCCAGCCAAGAACAGAACCGATGAAGAAGATCAGGATCATGTTCTCGATCGTATAGGCACGCTGTTCATTGAGATTGCCGTCGTAGTGGATATTCTCTTTGGTATAGAAAGGAGACAGACGATCAGGATACTGTTTTCCATCCAAGGCATTCTGATCTAACGAGAGCTGATAAGAAAGGTTCCTGACGCCCTGGTAGATCTTTCTCTGCTTATGATTCCCGGTCCAGATGGACAGTGTTTCGGCAAAGAAACGGCGGGCGCCCTGCAGAGGTTCTTTGGTATCGTGGATATACATCGTATCCATTTTGACAGTTTTATATGCCGCAGCCAAAGTGTCTGGATCTGCTTTGACAAAGAGGTATGTATCATTAAGCAGATCAATATTGGCGATCTGTTTCTTTTTTTCTTCAGCTCGTACAGCAGCGTAATATTCCGCAAAGACAGAAGTCTGATAGGCATTGACATAGAAGATGCCGGCAAGACCGAACGTCAGAAGATTCAGCAGATGCCATCCGATCATGGACAGATCAATGAAGAAAGCTTCTTTTTTATGCCCATCCATTATATCCCGTGACAGCCTGACAGCCTGTTCACCAGACATATTTGGATTCTCCGCTAAGATGTATGGGACCATCAGATAGCTGTAGCGCTTGATGACACCGCCGACAATGGTCAGGCACCAGAGCAGATAATAAATATCAGTGCGCAGCAGAGCAATGCTTGCGCGGAACCATTTCTTGGCGGAATTCAGGAAGAAGACATGCTGCAGAGGCACAGTATCATAGCTGCGTGCTTCTAAGAACATGCGGCGCAGGATAATGCACAGGGTCTGCTTGAAGAAAATGCAGACGAGCAGGAAACCGAGAATACCGGCAAGAGAAGAAAGAATGACCCATGTATTCCGGCTGGAGAACATGCCCAGAATATGGTAATAGACCTGGGTGCTGATGGAACTGCTGGAATTGGCTCCGATCAGATTGTAGAAAGCCATGCCGATGGCCTTGAAGCCGGATGTACTGATATTCTGAAAGGATTCAATCAGAGATTGGTAATACAGTTTGTCAGTCGTTGGCAAGGAGAGGAACTCGGCACCAAGAATGGCGGCTGTGAAGCATAATGCTGTTAATAAAAGATAATGTTTTTTTAAGGTCTGTTTGGCCGTTTGTTTTAATTGTCTGCGATCCATACTTTCTCCCGTTTCTAGAAATGATTATACCATTTCCATCATTTGTTGAAATGATTAGAAAATATTGTCGGAATAATATTAAAAATAGCCCTGGCAGGAAAGAATGATCTGGTGTTCTTCTCTCCCATTCAGGGAATGTAGGCATATAATAAAGTCAGATGTGCAAATAAAGGAGAAAAATAGTATGGCTTTAGCAAAGGACTTCTTGTGGGGCGGCGCGACCGCAGCCAATCAGTACGAAGGCGGTGTTTTTGAGGGCGGCGCTGGATTATCAACGGCAGATGTGATGACCAATGGGTCGCATACCGTACGCCGTCAGGTCACTTGGAAGAAAGCGGATGGCACAGAAGGTTCAACGCCATTGTGCTTTGGCTCTGCCGAAAGGAATCTGCCGGAAGGTGCAGTGCCGTGTCTCATTGAAGGAGACAAGTATTATTATCCTTCCCATATTGCTTCCGATTTTTATCATCATTATAAAGAGGATATTAAACTGTGTGCAGAAGAGGGCTTTAAGTGCTTCCGTCTGTCGATCAAATGGTCAAGGATCTATCCGAATGGAGATGATGCTGAACCGAATGAAGAAGGACTGAAGTTCTATGAAAGCGTCTTTGATGAATGTCATAAGTATGGCATCGAACCATTGGTGACATTGCTGCATTATGAGAATCCGCTGTCTTTAGCTGCACGTTTCAATGGATGGGACAGCAGGCATCTGGTAGATGCTTATGTGAAATATGCTTCAACCTGCTTCAAGAGATTCCAAGGCAAAGTAAAATATTATCTGACCTTCAATGAGATCAACTGCATTGAAGAATGCCCATATGTGACAGCAGGCTTGATCCATGGCAATCCGCAGAATGTGGCCAATGCTGCGTTCCATCAGTTCCTTGCTTCAGCACTGACTGTAAAGGAAGCACATGAACATTTTCCTGAATTGAGGATTGGGATGATGCTTGCCTATGGTCCAGTCTATGGCTTTACCAGCGATCCGGCGGATCAGCTGCTGGCTAAGCAGGCAGAGAACAAGATCCTGTTCTACAGCGATGTGCAGATGCTGGGAACATATCCAAACTATAAACTGGCGGAATATGCCAGAAATGGCATCACGATTCCTTCTCAGCCTGGTGATATGGAAACATTGGCCAAGTACCCATGTGATTTCCTGAGCTTCAGCTGCTATGGCTCGCATGTTGTGACCATTCATGGTGAAGACCAGAAGGCGGGCGAAGGAAATGGGGCAATGGCACAGACAGTAGCCAACCCATATCTGGATACAAATGCCTGGGGATGGGCGACCGACCCGCAGTGCCTGCGGATCGCGGTCAATACTTTCTACAATCGGTATCACTGCGATATCTGGTGCGTTGAGAATGGCATTGGCTGGAATGATGAATTCATTGACGGCACTGTCCATGATTCCTACCGGATCGATTACATGCGTGCGAATATCCAATCGCTGAAAGATGCAGCAGAGATCGATGGCATTCCGGTCATGGGATATCTCTATTGGGGATGTGTTGATATGGTTTCCAATGGTGAAGGAGAGATGGCCAAGAGATATGGCCAGATCTATGTCGATGCAGACAATTATGGCAGGGGATCCATGAAGAGAAGTACAAAGGATTCATACTATTGGTATCAGAAATGCATCCGCTCCAATGGAGAGGATCTGAAATAGGCATGCATGGAAGGAGAAATCTCCTTCCTTTTTTGACATATTTTGAATAACATGCAGTAAAACACCAAAATCCTGACTATAATTGTTTTAGTAGAGGAAATAAAGAATGGCGTATAATATCGCATTTCTGACCTATGATTGGAATAATGAGATCACGGGACAGTTTACCCAAGGGATCCATCGTTTTATTGAGGATCATCCAGATACCAACGTTCATGTTTTTACGGGGTTTGGCAGCTATCGTATCGCTGAAGAAGAACGTCCTGCTCTCCAGATCTTTAATCTGCCCTATCTGACCCAATATGACGGCGTGGTCCTGCAGAGCAATCGGAACTGGAACCAGAAGCAGAAGGGCAAGCTGGTCGAGCGGGCATGCGCGCAGGGAGTGCCAGTGGTGTCCATCAACTATCCGATCGAAGGAACGGTAATGGTCGGAACGGATAATTATCAGATCTCTTATGAACTGACGGAACATCTGATCACAGAACATCACTGCAGATCGATCGCTGTCATAGCCGGCCTGCCAACTTCTGAGGAATCGCAGAAAAGAAAACAGGCGGTCATTGACTGCTGTGCGAAATATGGCATTGAGAACGTCAGAGTCTATGGCAATGCATGGGATGAAAAATATGGCACCCAGGCAGCCCAGGAGATGATTGCCGAAGATGCGATCCCGGAAGGCATCGTCTGTGCCAATGATCATTTGGCGTATGGCGCGGAAACAGAACTGATCAAGAATGGCATTCGAGTGCCGGAAGATGTGAAGATCACGGGCTTTGACAATGTCAGTCTTTCCGTGGCGGCACCGGTGCGGATCACAACCGTAGATCGGGATTATCCTGGCATGGTCTATACGGCCTTGGATGTTGTGATGTCTTTGATCGGCGGCGGTGAGATCCATGATGAGATCTACACGCCGGCAGAGATCAAGTATTCCTGCTCCTGCGGATGCATGGGCTGTGCCAATGAAATGGATGAGATCAAAGAAAAGTTCCTGAAAGCAAATCGCTTTATTTCAAGCTATAACAAACTGTATAAGCTCCTGTCGATGCTGCTGGATAAAGCCGGCAGTATTGCCGATATTGCGGAGATTGTTGAGCATAATGCTAAGGAATTCCGCAGCGGCGATATCTATGTGATCCTCAATGGGCTTTATCTTGAGAATTTCGGCAATACAAATCCGATCCGCCATTACGGCGATCATATGGTATTGGTAGCCATGTCGCAGAAAGATACCATGGAATGCGATGAAAAGCATATCTATGAAACGTTTTCACGGGAATTGATCCTGCCGGAAGAGATCCTGCAGCATAAGAAGCTGCTTCAGGTCTATTCCCTGCAGGCTGAAGAAACATGTATCGGCTACGTTGTTACGGATGGCTTTACTGCCCATATGGAATACAACTTCCTGGAAACAGCTTTTTCACTGCTGGGCAATTCTATTGAAAGAGTGCGGCGGGCATCCGTAATGGAGAGCCTGAACAGCAGACTGTCCAAGATGTATATTACCGATCCATTGACAGGCCTTTACAATCGTTTCGGCCTGGAACAGAAGGGCAGGCTTCTGTATGATCAGCTGATGAAAGCTGATAAGAAGGCTTATATCTGTTTTATTGATATCGACAATCTGAAAAAGATCAATGATGTCTATGGTCATGAATGCGGAGATGACGCGATCATCCGTACTTCGCAGATGATCTCCAAGGGATTGAGAAATGCTATGTCGTTTGCGATGAGATACGGCGGCGATGAATTTGTAGCTGTCGGTGATACTTCTATGATCGATGATCTGAAAGCAGAACAGGAAGAGATCTTGGAAAAGGATCAGAAGTACCCATATCAGCTCAGTGCTTCAATCGGGGAGTTCACGGTAGACAGTGAACAGACAATGACTCTGCAGGAAGCAATTGAACATGCGGATGATATTATGTATGAAGCAAAAAAGAAAAAGAAGATGGGCCGAAAAGATTAATGTAAAATGTTTCATAAAATATGAATAATTTACATCAAATATGAAAGAAATGTGAAAAATGATGTTGATTTTGATTCTTGGCCTCTCTATAATTTCGTTATCTTCAAGATAAGAAATTGAAGGGGAGGATAGAATATGAATACCAAGACATTTATGAAAGGCGGAATGGCAGCGTTAATGGCTTTGTCATTAGTTGCCTGCAGTTCATCGACCGCATCAAGTACAGCAAGCACATCAGGATCATCCACTGGCGGAACGATCAAGATCGGTGTATCGGGACCGCTGACAGGCGATGCGGCAGTGTATGGCAAAGCCGTCGCAAATGCTGCAGCTCTGGCTGTTGAAGAAATCAATGCACAGGGCGGACAGCAGTATGAATTCAAGGCTGAAGATGATCAGGCTGATTCTGAAAAAGCAGTTACAGCTTATAACAATCTGGTCGACTGGGGCATGCAGCTATCCTTGGGTACAGTAACTTCCGGAGCCGGACAGGCTGTATCACCTTTATATAAAGAAGACGGCATCTTTGCTTTGACACCATCCGCATCATCAACAGGCGTTATCTATAAGGATATGGCAGACAGTTCTACGTCATATGGCAATGTCTTCCAGATGTGCTTTACCGATCCGAACCAAGGCTCTGCTTCGGCAGTATATCTGAGCAAACATACGAATCTTGGTACAAAAGTAGGTGTTATCTATCGTTCTGATGATAACTATTCTACAGGCATCAATACAAAATTTACGGCAGAAGCTAAGGAACTTGGCTTGAATGTCGTTGCTTCTGCAACTTTCCAGAATGGTGCAACTGACTTCTCCGTACAGGTCAAACAGCTGGCGGATGCTGGTGCAGATGTCATCTTTATGCCGATCTATTATCAGCCGGCAACATTGATCCTTCAGGAAGCTAAGAAGCAGGGCGTCAAAGCAACATTCTTCGGATGCGATGGCATGGATGGAATCCTTTCTCAGGATGGTTTCGATGCAGCTCTTGCAGAAGGACTGTATATGCTGACACCGTTCTCTGCTGATGCTTCAGATGAAAAAACGGTTGCTTTCGTTAAGGCATATAAAGCAAAGTACAATGAAACACCTAACCAGTTCGCAGCTGATGCATATGATGCTGTATATGCCATTGCACAGGGTGCGAAGGCTGCTGATGTTACTGCTTCCAGCAAGGCCAAAGATATGTCTGCTGCTATGATCAAACAGTTCACTTCGATGACTTTCAATGGTGTGACCGGAACAAATGTTACTTGGAAGGCTACAGGTGAAGTATCTAAGGATCCTAGAGCTATCGTGATCAAGAGCGGTGCTTACGTATCTGCTGAGTAATTATTAAAGAAACAGTACATTCAGAGGCTGCCATTGAGTTTTCTTTGGCAGCCTATATTGGTTTTTGCTAAGGAGGTAGGCGTATGGCATTTCTGTCTTATTTAATCAGCGGTCTCGGTCTGGGATCGGTCTATGCAATTATTGCACTTGGATATTCGATGGTCTATGGCATCGCAAAGATGCTGAACTTTGCCCATGGCGATATCATCATGGTAGGCGCTTATGTAGCTTTTTACATGCTGAGCTCTTTCGGTATGCCGGTCATACCGGCGGTCCTGGTATCTGTTGCTGTCTGCTTGGTGCTGGGCGTTCTGATCGAACGGCTTGCCTACAAGCCATTGCGTGAAGCATCTTCTTTGTCGGTGCTGATCACTGCGATCGGTGTATCGTATTTTCTGCAGAATGGTGCTCTGCTGCTGTGGGGAGCGGATACAAAGATCTTCCCGAATGCACTGCCGCAGGGGTCTTTGGATATCGGCGGTCTGAGCATTTCATATCTGTCGATGATCACGATTAGCGTGAATATTATTATCATGGTCCTGCTGACAGTTTTCATTAATAAAACAAAGACAGGCCGAGCTATGCGTGCATGTTCAGAAGATAAGGGTGCCGCGACATTGATGGGCATCAATGTCAATCGTATTATTTCGATCACTTTTGCGATTGGTTCCGGTCTTGCAGCTATTGCGGCGATCCTGCTCGTTTCTTCTTATCCATCTGTTTATCCGACATTGGGCTCAATGCCTGGCATCAAAGCATTTACAGCTGCTGTCTTCGGCGGGATTGGATCGATCCCGGGTGCTTTCCTTGGCGGTCTGCTGTTAGGCGTCATTGAGATCTTTGCCAGAGCTTATATTTCCACTCAGCTTTCAGACGCTATCGTATTTGCCGTATTGATCGTTGTCCTGCTGATCAAGCCTACCGGCCTGCTTGGCAAGAAGATCAGTGAGAAAGTGTGAGGTGAGGAAAATGAAAAAGAACAATTTCTTAACAAAAGTGTCCGGTCGGACGATGCGCGGCAGAACAGCTTCCTTCCTGCTTGTGATCATTGCATATGCTGTTTTGGAAACAATGATCAATACAGGAAACCTGACACGTTTATTTACTTCATTATTAGTTCCGATCTGTGCTTATATTGTGGCTGCGATCGGATTGAATATGAATGTTGGCTTTTCCGGCGAACTGAATTTAGGTCAGGCTGGCTTTATGGCCGTCGGCGGATTCACGGCAGCCATTGTATCCGGTATGTTAGCGGCTGCGGTGCCAAATGAGATCCTGCGCTTAATGATCGCTATTGTATGCGGCGGCGCAATGGCGGCACTGTTTGGCTTATTGATCTCGATCCCAGTGCTGAAACTGCAGGGCGATTATCTTGCCATCGTGACTTTGGCCTTTGGACAGATCCTGATGTCTGTTGTCACCAATCTTTATGTCGGTGTTGATGCGGGCGGCCTGCATTTCAGTTTTGTCAATAACAATATTCAATTAGCGGAAGGCGGAACCATGCTGATCAGCGGCCCAATGGGAGCGACTGGCATTTCCAAGATCTCCACCTTTACGGCAGGTATCGTATTGATCCTGCTGTCCTTGCTGATCGTCTATCATCTGATCTATTCCAAGGAAGGACGAGCGATCCAAGCATGCCGTGACAATCGTATTGCGGCGGAAACAGTTGGCATCAATGTATCGCGCACAAAGACCTTGGCGTTTGTCGTCAGTGCCAGCTTAGCAGGAGCTGCCGGTGCACTGTATGTGCTGAATTATACATCTGTGGTCGCCACAAAGTTTGATTTCAATACTTCTATTCTGATCCTTGTCTATGTTGTGCTGGGCGGGCTCGGCAATATGACCGGAACGATCGTTGCAACGACCCTGCTGGTCGCTCTGCCGGAGATGCTGCGTTTCTTAAGCACATATCGGATGCTGATCTATGCTATTGTTCTGATCGTGATGATGCTTGTAACGAACAATGAGAAACTGAAGACAATGATGCAGCGCTTTAAGAATAAAATGAAAAAGAATAAGGAGGCGGCAGAATGAGCGAACAGAAAACTCCTGTTCTTGAAATCAGGGAACTGGGCATTGATTTCGGCGGCCTGACAGCTGTCAATGATCTGAATATGACGGTCTATCCTGGTGAGATCTATGGCCTGATCGGTCCAAATGGAGCGGGCAAAACAACCGTATTCAATATGCTGACAAAGGTATATCAGCCGACCAGAGGTACCATCAAACTGGATGGTCAGGATATGGCCAAGCTGAATCCGGTGGAAGCGAATAAAGCCGGTGTAGCACGTACCTTTCAGAATATACGTTTATTTTCCAATATGACAGTATTGGACAATGTAAAGATCGGCCTTCATAACAGTGTCAATTATGGTGTGATGACAGCGATCCTGCGTCTGCCAAAGTATCGGGCGGAAGAGAAAAAAGCAGATGAAGAAGCAATGGAGCTCCTGAAGCTGTTTGGCCTGGATGACAAAGCAGATATGAATGCAGGAAATCTTCCTTATGGTGCTCAGAGACGTTTGGAGATCGGCCGTGCGCTTGCGACTCATCCAAAGCTACTGCTGCTGGATGAACCGGCAGCTGGCATGAATCCGCAGGAAACACAGGAATTAATGGATATGATCCGTACAGTCAGGGATCATTTCAAAATTGCGATCCTCTTGATCGAGCATGATATGAAATTGGTCATGGGCATCTGTGACAGAATCACCGTGCTGAACTATGGCATGCTGCTGGCACAGGGCATTCCATCAGAGATTCAGTCAAATCAGGAAGTCATTAAGGCGTATATTGGAGAGTGAGGCGGATGATATGTTAAAAATAGAAAATCTGAAAGTCCGCTATGGCATGATCGAAGCAATCAAAGGAATCTCGTTTGAGATCAATGACGGTGAGATCGTTGCCTTGATCGGTGCCAATGGCGCAGGCAAAACAACAACCATGCATGCAATCTCCGGTCTGCTGAAGCCGGCCGAAGGCAGTATCAAATTGGATGGGGTCGATCTGATCAAGACACCTTCCAGCAAGATCATTTCCATGGGCCTTGCACAGGTGCCGGAAGGAAGACGTGTCTTTGCACAGCAGAGCGTTGCGGACAACTTAGCATTGGGAGCGTATTCCCGCAAGGATAAAGAAGGGATCCAGAAAGATCTTGAACATGTCTATGAACTGTTCCCGCGTCTGAAGGAAAGAGAAAAGCAGCTGGCTGGCACACTGTCCGGCGGCGAGCAGCAGATGCTGGCTATGGCCAGAGCACTGATGTCCCATCCTAAGATCATGCTGCTGGATGAACCTTCCATGGGGCTGTCGCCTCTTCTGGTAAAAGAGATCTTCCGCATCATCGAGGATATCAATAAACAGGGAACGACGGTCCTCTTGGTAGAACAGAATGCAAAGATGGCTTTGGCAATTGCTGATCGAGCATATGTTCTTGAAACTGGTAAGATTACATTAGAAGGAACTGGTGCCGAACTGGCTGCCAGTGAACAGGTCAGAAAGGCCTATCTAGGAGGTTAATCATGTACGTCAAGGATCATATGACAAAGAATCCGGTCACGATTCTGCCGGATACATCCGTTTCCAAAGCATTGGAACTGATGCAGCAGGGAAAGTTCCATCGTATCCCAGTCACGGATGAGAACGGCAGACTGGTCGGTCTCATTACCGAAGGGGTCGTTACAGAATCCTCTGGATCCAATCAGACATCGCTGTCCATTTATGAACTGAACTATCTTCTCTCTCGTACAAAAGTGAAAGAGATCATGATCAAAGATGTTGTATCTATTGACCCAGATTCCTTTGTCGAGCAGGCAGCCGAAAAGATGCTCCAGCACGAGATCAATGTCCTTCCGGTCGTTGACAATGACAATAAGGTCATCGGCATCATCACAGAGAAGGATATCTTCCAGACATTTGTTGATCTGCTGGGCCTGCAGCATCAGGGAACACGTTTTGTTTTCCACATGGAAGACAGACCGGGCAGTTTGGTCAAAGCAATGCAGCTGCTGGCAGCCAATGATGCCAATGTGGAAGCGGCCGGTGTCTATCGCACAAGTGAAAGAGGAACAGAGACGTTCGTCAAAGCGACCGGTGAGGTATCCGTAGAAAAGATGACCAAGATCTTCAAAGAAAATGACATCCATGTCGTCAATATCATTCAGACAACGAAGGATGGCATGACGGTCAGCTACAATCCGGATGATCTGAACTGAATAGGAAGCGCAGAAATGCGCTTTTTATGTACTATTGCGGATGATTTCTGCTATTCTTATATTAAAGAAACAAAGTACACACAATTTGAAAGAGGCCATGTATGAAAGGTATATGTTCGAAATGCGGAGCAGTATTATCAGAAGAAGATAAAATATGCCCAAACTGCGGTACACCCGTGGAAGCAGAAAAGAAAGAAGGAACCTCTTCTTTAGAAGATACGGCAGAGATCGCTCTGGAAGATACACAGGAAACAGAGGTGGTATCTGACGCGGAAGAAGAAAAAGTCTACGTTGTAGAAAAGAAGCCATCGGTGATCTCGACGATCTTCTTTATTCTGCTGATCATATGCCTTTTAGGAGCAGCGGCATTTGGCTACTGCTACTTCAAACATCCGGATTATCTGGATACCGCTTTTCACTATATCGGTGTCGAAACTAATTTTGCACGCGATATTGAGATCGAAGGCAGCTATGGCAAAGCGAAAGAATCTGCGTCGCCATCCATTGCTGCATCGCCATCTTCTTCACCTTCAGCACAGTAAATATGCATACATAGGAGACAGATGTTCAGACTGTTTCCTTTTTTTATTCTGCTGTGCCATGGAATGCCATGATTTGGTATTGCCTAAAACAAAGGAAAGAAATAGAATAGAGACCGTTGACTAAGGAGGGAAAGCAATAATGAAACGTATTGCAAAGATTTTTTCAACGGCAGTTTTACTGAGCGCTCTGGCAGGCTGCTCTTCATCTTCTGCCAAAGCTTCATCCACCGCTTCGGCCAAGGCTTCAGAACATACTTATTCTGAAACGGCTGATGTCACTTCCTTGACTTTTGAAGAGACTTCATTTCATGGTGTCACTTTATCAATGCCGAAGGAATGGAGCGGAAGAAAGAGCTCTTCAGCAGATGAGATCGATTATTCTGTTAAAGGTACGAAGGATGCTGTGCAGTTCATTTACACAGACAATGCCACTGCTTCTGAGGATATGTTCAAGACACTGAACACATCAATGACTTGGACACCAAGCACAACAGAAGAAAAGGATATCAATGGCATCAAGGCATTCCACGCTGCTGGCACATCGACTATTTTCAATGTCATTCAGATGGATGCGTCTACTGATGCATATCTGATCCAGGATGGCCAAGGCGTTACCGCAATCCTGTTCATTCAGGATCCTGAAGGAACGGTCGATCAGTCACCTGTATTTGAAAAGATCCTGAGCAGTGTCAAAATGAAGTGAGGAAAGAGAGCGGAAATCTGCTCTTTTCTTTTGCCTGAATGCGTTATAATAAGGCATATCCGAGAGGTGTGGAAATGGAACTTGGCGATGGGATCTTTTATGTATTGGATGCAGTGATCTTTGTGATGCTGATCGTATGGACAGTGAACAGCAGAAAAGTGAAAGTAGCAACAAAAGTCGGTGCCAGATGGCTGGTGCCAGTATTGTTCGCGGCAGTTGCTGTCTTCGGCTTTTTCCGCTATACGGGTGTTTTTCGCTGGACCCAGACCATTGCGCTGCTCGTGTTTGCGGTCATGTACTATATGCTGAAAAGCGGGCTGTGTGAAGAAGGAATCGTGATGAACGGTGCTCTGACACATTGGGAAGATGCCGGTACAGTGACACTGTCGAAGAAGGATTCCTGTATCTTGTTCCGCTTAAAGAAAAGAAATGCGGCTCTGTATTTTGATCCGGATCAATTGGATGAAGTGCGTGGCTTTTTGGCCGCAAGAGCAGTAAAAACATCGACAGACAAGTCTAAGATCTGCTGAGCACTATACACAAACAGAAAGGTTTCCGGTATAATGAGGAAGCTTTTTGTTTAAAAAAGAATTGGAGGCTGGCAATGAGCGAGATCAGTGAAAAAATCGTAGGAGCGATCAAGGTTTCTGTAAAGGAAGCTTTTGATATCGATCCGCAGGACAATATGGTCATGGTGGAGAGACCAAGAGATCCAAAAATGGGGGATTATTCCACCAATATTGCCATGCGCTTAGCAAAGGAACTGCATCAGAGCCCAAGAGATATTGCCGCAAAGATCATGCCGCTGCTGCAGAAGAACCTAAGCGAAGCAGAATCCATTGAAATGGCCGGAGCTGGTTTTATCAACTTCCGTATTTCAGAGACTGCCTTGAGCGATGTCATTCATCAGATCCTGAAAGAGGGAGATGAGTATGGCAGAAATAACGAGGGCAATGGCAAAAAGGTCTTAGTGGAATATGTATCAGCCAATCCTACCGGCGATCTGCATTGCGGCCACGCCAGAGGTGCTGCCTGGGGCGATGCTTTATGCCGTTTGTTAAAAGAAGCTGGCTATGATGTGACCAGAGAATATTACGTCAATGATGCCGGCCATCAGATAGATATGTTAGCGGAATCGATGTATTCGCGGTACTGTGAATTATTCGAGGTAGAATATCCGCTGCCTGAGAATGGCTATCATGCGCAGGATATTGTGGAAGTAGCACAGGTCATCAAGAATAAGGATGGCGATAAGTGGCTCCATCAGGATCCGTCTGTATGGATGGAATACTTCAAGGACGAAGGCATTGAAATGAAATTGGATGCGATCCGCAGGGATCTGGATCTCTTCCGCGTGCACTTTGACAGCTGGATCCATGAGCGCTATTTCTATCAGGATGACAGTGCCCGCATCAAGAAGGTCATACAGGATCTTTCTGATAAAGGTCTGACATATGAGAAAGATGATGCCCTTTGGTTCAAGTCTACGCAGTTCGGTGATGATAAAGACAGAGTATTGAAAAAGAATACTGGTCTGCTGACGTACTTTACACCGGATATTGCCAACCATGTTTATAAGTTTGAAAGAGGCTACGATACATTGATCAATCTCTGGGGCGCAGATCATCACAGCTATGTCACCAGAATGAAGTGTGCCATGGAAGCATTGGGATATGATCCTGATCGGCTGGTCGTTGATCTGATCCAGATGGTGCGCATGGTATCCAATGGTGAAGAAGTCAAAATGTCCAAACGTACAGGCAATGCGATCACGATCCGTGAACTGTGTGAGGATGTTGGCGTGGATGCGGCAAGATGGTTCTTTGTATCAAAGGAATTAGGTACGCAGATGGATTTCGATATGGATCTGGCCAAGTCAAAGAACAATGACAATCCTGTCTATTATGCCCAATATGCCTATACAAGAATGTTCTCTATTCTGCATCGGGAAGATGCACCTGCTTTCCAGGAAGTTGAAAAGTATGATCTTCTGACAGATGAGAAGGAACTACAGATCTTAAAACAGCTCAGTGAATTTCCGAAGACGGTGGCGGATGCCGCAAAGCATAGGGCTGTGAATCGGATCTGCCAATACTGTTCAAATCTGGCCAAGGATTTCCACAGTTTCTATAATGCGAACCGGGTCGTTGATCCAAGCAATGAAGCTCTGACGATCCAGCGCATGGGACTCGTGAAAGCTACGATGATCACCATGAAAAATGCATTGGATCTGATTGGTGTATCGGCACCGGAACAGATGTGAAAATAGGCTCTCGGATGAGGGCCTTTCTTATTTTATTAAGGATAGAAATGAGTGTAGAATAATGGCTATGGAAAAAAGACTGCGGGATTATATCAAACCTCGTGCAAAGATGATGGCTGCTGGTTTGACGATCAAAGCAGGCGGCTCTTTTTTAGAGCTGCTGCTGCCATATATTCTATCAATGATCATTGATGATATTGTTCCTTCCGGCAATCGAAAAGCAATTCTGATCTGGGGCGGCGTCATGGTCATATGTGCACTGCTTGCCTGGATCATGAATGTGGCAGCCAATCGCAATGCCGGCATGGTCGCAAGGGATATGACAAAGAGCCTGCGCCATGATCTGTTTGAACATACTTTATATCTCAGCTGTGAAAAGACGGATGCTTTCACGATCCCTTCTTTGGAATCACGGCTGACCAGTGATACGTACAATGTCCACCGCATGATGGGAATGATGCAGCGTATGGGCGTCAGAGCACCGATCATTACGATTGGCGGACTGATCCTCTGTTTTATATTGGAACCGGTATTGGGATTGGTGTTCTTGGCAGTCATTCCTTTTATGCTGGTGGTGATCTATCTGCGTACATCAAAAGGTGTGCCGCTGTACCGCGGGGTGCAGAAGGCCAATGATCATATGGCTTCCGTAACGCGTGAGAATGCACAGGGCATCCGGGTCATTAAGGCACTGTCGCGCACAGAATATGAAAAGGCACATTTTGCCAAAGCAAATGATGAACTGAAGGATAAAGAGATCCATGCCAATTTATTGATGGCGGCGATCAATCCGATGATGAACCTATTCTTATATGCAGGCATGATCGGCGTCATTATTCTGGGGGCATATCGGGTCAATGCCGGACTGAGCGAAGCAGGCAAGATCTTGGCGTTTATGAGCTACTTTCAGATGATCTCACATTCGCTGATGGCCATCTCAAGGCTGTTCATCATGTATTCCCGCGGCATGGCATCCTGTGAAAGGATCATGGAAGTGCTGAATACGGAAAATGAAAAGAATTGGCAGCCAGCCAATGAACCGGATGGGGATCCGCAGTATGCCCTGCAGTTCAAAGATGTATCGTTCTCCTATCTGAAGGTAAAAGACAATATTCAGCATCTCTCTTTCGCTTTAAAGAAAGGTGAGACACTTGGGATCATTGGCGCAACGGGATCTGGCAAGAGCACGATCCTGTCCCTGCTCCTGCACTTCTATGCCATTGATTCCGGAGCAATCTATCTGAATGGAAAGAATATTAAAAATATTGAACCGGATGCATTGCG
>JAAYWN010000002.1 GCA_012516665.1 Erysipelotrichaceae bacterium | reverse complement strand
ATCTATTTATGCCTTGATCGCTTTGATCTCTCTGATGTATGGATTCTTTGCAAAACTATAGACCAGCTGGAGTGTCATAGCACACCAGATGATCGGTTCGCACCAGATCACTGCCGTATAGCCAAAGGGCGGGATCAGGAAAATGGTAAATAAGATCTTGCCAATGCACTCAATCAGAGATGATATGAGCGGAATCAGTTTCGATCCCAATCCTTGTAAGGCAAACCTTGTCTGCAGCAGTACCCCAAGTACAGCATAGAAAGGGCCTAATACATATAAATACATGGATCCGTTCTGCAGAATGACTTCATTCGTCGAACCGGTAATGAGATGGATCAGCGAAGGCGCACTCAGCCACAGCAGTGCTGTAACGAACGCTGCACCGATCGCATCAAAGAGATACGCATCTTTCATCGCTGTCAGGATGCGCTTTCCCTGATTGGCGCCGCGGTTCTGTCCAATGAAAGTAGCGATGGCCATCGCCATGGAAGTGAATGGCAGATTGGCAATAGCAAAGATCTTTCTTGCGGCCACATGGCCAGCGATGATCTGCGTTCCTAAAGCATTGATGCCGGACTGCAGAATGATCGAGCCGACAGAAACAATGGAGCCCATAAAGGCCATGGAGAATCCCTGCCCAGCCAGATCCGCATAAAGGTCATCATCTCTGATAAAATCTTTCCGATGAGGGATCAGTTCATTCTGTTTCATCACAATATAGACAGCACAAAGAATGACCGATACACCCTGCGCAATCACTGTTGCTACAGCAGCGCCAGCCACGCCCATGCCGAACCAAGCCATAAAGGCATAATCTAAAAAGATATTCAAGATCGAAGAAATGATCAGAAAGATCAATGGCATGATGGAATTTCCTACTGCCCTTAAGATCGCTGACATCAGATTATAGGCAAACATCACTAAGGTCCCTAGACCGATAATACGTATATACAGCAATGCTTCCGCAAAGATCGTATCAGGTGTATTGATCAGATGAAGCAATGGTCCTAAGCCATAATATGACAGGATCGTTAAGAGCACGATCGTTCCAAGACCGATCACTAGCGAACCAGCAATAGCCTTCTTCATGCGATCACTGTCTTTTGAACCATACGCTCTGGCGATCACAATAGAAAATCCTGTACCAAGGCTCATGGAGAACCCGACCAATAGTTCAAAGATCGAAGCCGTAGCGCCGATGGCTGCTAAACTGTTCTCACCTAAGATATTTCCTACCAATGCTGTATCGACCGCGTTATACAACTGCTGAAAAGCATTGGAGATAAAGATCGGGATCATAAATATCATTAAATTCTTTAAGATCGGACCATGCAGCAGGTCTACCTGGCCGATCATTTTCTTTTCACTCATTCTCTGTTCCTCTTTTAACTTGTCTATTATCCGCTTTCTTTCTTCATGGCGCAATAAAAAAACAGGATCCTCAGATGAAGACCCTGCTCAGTATTACTTAATAATTGGTTCCAGCCATTCCTTCGGTGCATCTGTAAAGCCAAGGAGCTTAACAACCGTAGCCGCAACATTGGCCAGACCGAAGTCTCCTTCCTTCATCTCTGTTCCTTCCGGTCCATTGTAGATTACGAAGGGAACAACTGCTAAGGAATGCGATGTCTTAGGCTTGCCGGATTTATCGATCATTTCATCGGAGTTGCCGTGGTCTGCAACAACGATCAATGTTGCATCTGCCTTCTTGCATGCATCCATGACTCTTCTCAGATTCAGATCAACAGACTCAACACCGATGATGGTTGCTTCATAGTTTCCTGTATGACCGACCATATCGCCGTTAGGATAGTTGCACCTCAAGAACTGATACTTGCCGGATTCAATGGCAGCGATCATTTTTTCCGTGACCTCTGTTGCCTTCATCCATGGCTTCTGATCAAATGGAATAACATCAGAAGGAACTTCTTCCCAGTCTTCCAATTCATCAGAGAACTTATTGGAACGGTTGCCGTTCCAGAAATATGTCATATGTCCGAACTTCTGTGTTTCTGAGCATGCATAAGACTTTACGCCCTTCTTTACTAAGTACTCGGACATTGTATGTTCAATGTGCGGAGGCTCAACTAAGAAGTTTGTCGGCAGATGCAGATCGCCATCATACTGCAGCATGCCTGCATAGTATACCTTCGGCTTCTTCGGCATTGGGAATTCTGTGAAATGATCCATATAATCAAAGCACTTCGAGATCTCTACTGCTCTGTCACCTCTGAAGTTGTAAAGAATGACCGCATCGCCATCATCGATGGTTCCTGCTGGCTTGCCATCTTTTCCTACGACAAAGCCGGGCAGATACTGATCGGTATAATTGCCTTCTTTGCGATAGGTCTCAATAGCTTCTTTCGCAGATGGGAACATTCTTCCATCGCCCATGACATGAATATGCCATCCTTTTTCGACCATGGACCAGTCAGCTTCATAACGATCCATCGTGATGACCATTCTGCCGCCGCCGGAAGCGATGCAGCCATGGAAAGTATCATCATTCAATTCCTTGAATACTTCCTCCAGCTGGTCAACATACTGCAGTGCACTTGTCTCTGGAACATCGCGTCCATCCAGCAGGGCATGGACTCTGACTTCTTTGATTCCTTCCTTTTTCGCTTCTTTGATCATGGCAATTAAATGAGAGATGTTGGAATGTACATTGCCATCAGACAATAAGCCTAAGAAGTTCAGCTTGCCATCATGTTCCTTAACATATTTCACAGCCCCGACCCATGCATTTGATTTATAGATATCGCCGCTTTCAATAGATTCATTGACAAGCTTAGCGCCTTGAGAATAGATCTGTCCGCATCCCAATGCATTATGACCGACTTCAGAGTTTCCCATATCACCGTCGCTTGGAAGACCGACAGCAGTTCCTGATGCTTTGATCGTTGTATGAGGCCACTTCGTCATAAGCTCATCGATCTGAGGCTTATAAGAATGCAATACTGCGTTGCCATTATCTTTATCTGTCCAGCCAACGCCATCCATTACTACCAATACTACTGGTTTTGCCATATTTATTTTCTCCTTTTGCGTACTAAATATACCACGAAAGCACGCGATTTTGTCTGTTTCGCATCTAATATTATAGGTTGTTAGAAACGCCGTCATTTTCACGACTTTGGATGTTTTTTACTAAGGTCGCGAACATCAAAGACGTATCTACCGGCTTTGCCAGATGTGCATTCATACCCGCCTTCAGGCTCTTATCAATATCTTCCTGATAAGCATTGGCACTCATGGCAATGATCGGAACAGCTTTAGCATCTGAACGGTCAGCTTCACGGATATGCTGCGCTGCCTCCAAACCATTCATGACTGGCATGCGGATATCCATAAGGATTGCATCATAGTATCCTGTTTCTGATTTCAGGAATTTTCTGACAGCTATTCTGCCATCTTCCGCAATATCCACTGTGCATTTCTTTGCCTCAAGCTGTTTCTTTTCAATCTCAGCAATGATCGAACTGTCCTCACATACAAGAATATGTTTATTTTCCAATATTTTTTCATCGTATTGATCAACAGACGGTTCCTCTTCGTTCTTCTGATCTGCATCTCGGTAACGGTACTGATACGTGATCATAAATTTCGTTCCCTGCCCAAGCTTGCTTTCTACCGATATATCTCCGCCCATTGCTTTTGCATTCTGTCTTGCAAGGACCAAGCCTAATCCTGTTCCTGGCTGCTGATCAGAATACTGATTCTTCTCCTGAGCAAATGGCGT
The DNA here is from genome assembly GCA_012516665.1 of Erysipelotrichaceae bacterium. Lineage (GTDB taxonomy): Bacteria > Bacillota_I > Bacilli_A > Erysipelotrichales > Erysipelotrichaceae > Bulleidia. The sequence goes on along the minus strand of JAAYWN010000002.1, from coordinate 2,140 downwards.
GAAGATATTCTTTAAGAATTCTTCGCTCATGCCGCATCCGTTGTCTTCAATAATGATCATATCTGTAGAATTTGTTTCATTATGCTTCAGATTCCTGATGGCAAAAGTGACATTTCCTCCTTCACCGGTAAACTTGCATGCATTGTTCAGCATATTGATCAGCATTCTCTGTGTCTTCAGTACATCGATATAGTATTCTATATTTTCATACTTCGACATATCCGGATATACAAAGTGGATCTTCTTTTTATCCATCGCAGGCTTTACAACATTGATGCAGCTTCGCATGACTTCCGCTGCTCTTGCCCATTCATAATTCAAAGTATACTTGCCGCTTTCAATACGGCTCATATCCAAAATATCATTGACGATGCCAAGCAGATATTTGCTTGTTTCCTGGATATTGACAATGTCTTTCTTCATCGCTAATGGATCTTCTGTATCATTATCAGCCAGATCTGTAATACCGATGATCGTACTGATCGGCGTACGGATGTCATGGCTCATATTAGAGAGAAATTCTGATTTTGCCGTATCCGATGCTTTTGCTAAAAAGGCTTCTTTTTCAGCGGCTATCACCTGATCCTGCACTGTCTCATCCATGAAGACAGCATAATAGATACGATTCCCATTGGCATCATCATATGACCAAGTAGCTGCCAATGATATCATCATCCGCTTCCCGAAGATATCTTTTCTATGATAATTCAGAGAAATCGGCTTTCTCTTCTTTACGCTGTCATATACCGTCTCCAGGATCTCAGGATGTTCTGCTTCCTCTCTTAAGTTGGCAAAGGCATCTTTGCCCATCCATTCCTTGAATTCATTATCTGTTCGACCGCTCAATTTAGGTATCCCATTAGAGAAATAGACAATCTTAGCTGTCTGAAAGCTTGGCCGCATGAATTTATAAATGATCAGGCCGCCCGGCATATTCTTCAATAGGTTGTCCAGCATGCGATCACGGTCGACCATGTCCCGCATGATCTTTCGATTCCTTTTTACCGAAGTAATAAAGATGATCAGGATTGCTATCAGCAGCGCAATGATAATGCCGGCCGGAACAAGTGCACTTTGATGTTCTTCAAAATATGTTTTTTCTTCATTGATGAACTTGATTTCACCCTCATAAGAAGAAAGCACCGTCGTCTTGCTGATGCCATTTTTCTTCATGACATTCATATCAAATTCACAGTATGTCGTTGTATTGATGATTGGAAACTGCGATATTTCTGCTCCATGTGAAATTGCCAGAACTGTATTGGCTGCTTCCGCAGCCATATCATAATAGGATATGACAACACCGCCCAGGATTCCTTCATCCATGCCCAGCTCATCTGCTTTGTAAATGGGAATATCGGCACTTTCCGTCAAATAATGAATGGCTTCATTGATCGTATAATGATTTCCATCCTTATCTGTCGCCATCATCAGATAAATCAGGATCGTGTCATTGTCACAATTCTGAACCGTACTGCTCAATTCAGAGCTGGTCAATGCGGAACAGTCGATCACTGTAAATTCAAGATCTGGGTAATTTTCCTTACATGCCAAGAACTGCTTCGTTGACCCCTGTCCAGAGATCGTATCATCTGATATTGCGGTGATCCTTTTTGCTTTGGGATTGATCTTTGTCGCAAGATCAATGGTGTCTTCCAAAGGAAAGGTCTCGATCACGCCGGTGATCAAAGGATTTTTAGCAGCTTCATAGGCAAAATCAACATCATTGATCCCCTCAAAGATGATCGGCGTATTCGCAAACAGATCATCCTGATACTCGACCGCAAAGTGCAGGGCAGCGTCATCTGCCGTAATGACATAATCAAATTGAGAATCTTCTTCAAAAGAAACAATATCTTTATAGACACGATCCTTTACATCTTCATAATCAAGGCGCTTTGTATCCATAAATTCGTAATCAATGATGGCTTTATCCGACAATGTTTCAGCGCATCCCCTCAGCTGGAGCGGATTGTTTTCCCATTGATAGCTGTACGAACTTAAAAAGAGCACGTGAGGATTACAGTGAACCCCAAAAGTTGGACAACAACCGGAGGGGTTTTTAAATGAAATTGACATATGAACAAAAACTAGAAATATACAGAGAACGTAAAGAAGAATTCTATTCATGGTCTATGCT
>JAAYWN010000023.1 GCA_012516665.1 Erysipelotrichaceae bacterium | reverse complement strand
ATTCTTCCTGATGAAGCCTCGAAAAAATGCATATATATCACAAGTAAACAATTTTGTACTATTTAAGCGCTTTCTTGATTGTTTAGATGCGAATGACAGCGTTTACAATTTATTCAAATAATAAAACTAAGGTTCATAAGGTATATGATTTCTTGAAATAATTATTCACGGAATTAAGATAAATTCAGTTCCGGAATGTAGTATGCCACTGAGATAAAGAGTTTAAACTAAATTATCTCACAGTGAGTGCAGGCTCGAGAAACCATGGACTTGAGAAAATGTACGACTGTAAGGCACTAAGGGGTTTGTATGCTTTAAAACATCAGCTAGGACAGAGCTAGTATCTGTGCTTAGAAACAGGTCATCTATTAGTTGAGAAAGACCTGTGCCCATTTTTTATTTTTGAAAATAGAGGGGAAATTATGTTTACTAAATTTACAGATTTTATTCAAAATGATTACTCCGGAGTTTCAAGCCCAGTCGTCCGGATATACAAGTCCATCTGTCCGGATTTAAAAGTCCACTAAGGATCGTGCTTCTCCTCAGTGGATGTTTTACTATAGATTTGTATTCTTCTTCCTTTGTGAGTCACCTTCGAGGATAATTGAATATGCATTGTTTGTTACTCGATCAAGAATCGCATCAGCGACATATCCAGATCCAAGTTTAGTATGCCATTCCTCAGGGGCACATTGACTACACAAAATTGTGGATTTTCCTCTTCCACGATACTCAAAAATTTCCATGAGATCTTTCTGTTCTGCTGATGTTGTATCTGTCAGAAGAAAGTCGTCGATAATCAACAGATCTATACGATAGAACTTTTTTAACAGCTTACTGATATTTCCCTCTGCTCTGGCGACTGATAAAGAATTTAGCAGCTCCACCATTCTGGTGAAAATAACACGATATCCCGCTTCACATGCATTAATACCTAAGGCGTTGCCAAAAAAGCTTTTGCCACATCCCGTTGCTCCCAAAATGAGGATATTATGGCCACTGCCAATATAATCATTTGTAATGAGCTGTTCTACCTGTCTGCGATTGATCTTCCGCGATGGATCATAATTGATATTTTGCAGTCGCGCTGTTGAATCTGTCAGATGAGCCTGTTTTAAATGACGCTGAATTGTATTGTTCTTTTCTGCATAGTATTCTGCTGAAATGATCTTTTCCAGTATTTCTGCTGGATCTTCTTTAGAGAAGTCCTTTTGACTGCTTAGTACCTCAAGCTCTGCCGCCATAGAAGGAAGCCTCATCTCTTGGAGTTGTTTAATGCTATCTTTTATCATTTCAGATTGCCATCCTTGTAATAATCTGCTCCTCTAAGAAATGCTTTTTCAGCAGGAACTACTGGATGAAGTGACTGCGAATCCTTCTTTTCTTGCTTGTTCTCCAGTATCGCTTTAATATTCTTATAGCGAGGATGGCTAATGTGTGCCAGTGCTGTTCCGCAAGCATTCTCTAGGCGTTCATTGGAGTATTTGCTGGCCAACATAAGAATGGATTTTGCTCCATTATATCCTTGTTGCTCATATTTATATTGGGCGAACAGATTGGTGATTACCTGGACAGTATTCGTACCAATCTCATTTGCCCATTTTATGAACCTATCTTGGTTCCATTCAGAAGCTGCGTTGCTACTAGGCGGCATATGTTCAGGAAATGTGTCATAAGCGCCATCATGGCCATAGATACGGGTATGAATACATAGGCTCAGATGCTGGTAATATACAGTAATATTCTTCTTTGTAATGCGCAACTCTACTTCTTGCCCTATATATTCATGAGGAACCGAATAATACTTCTTATCAAAGGCAATATGAGAATTAGATTGTACTTTTGCCTTACGCCATTCTGCATATTCATATGGATATTGTGGTAATGGCTGCAGGCAATCAAGTTCAATATTGCGATAGTTCTCTGCTCGACTGCCTGGCTTTTTTTGAAATAATTTCTGATTGAATTGATTTAGCTCCGCCATAACCTGACGATTATATTCATCCAAAGAAAAGAATTTATAATCACGGAGTTTTGCGATGATATTTTTTGTGCACTGATTTACGGTGTTTTCTGCTAATGGTTTATCTTTAGGGTGGCGCACTCTGGCTGGAATAATGACAATGCCATAATATTCCGCAAGTTCTTGATAAGCACTATTCAATTCTGCTTCTTCATGAAGAAGATGTTTGGTCACTCCTGTCTTGAGATTGTCTGGAACTAAGATTTTTGTGATTCCTTGAAAGTAATCAAACATATGAATATGACAGTTGATCCATGATTCTTCCTTCATGTCGGCACAGGCTTCTGCGTATGCATATCCACTGAACGCTAGCACGCCAATGAACAGATATCCTTTTACTTGCTCTCCCGTATCAGGGTCAAACCAGCTTGGCTGTGTGCCCGCCCAGTCAACTTCAGTCTCTTCACCAGGTTTATGGTGAATGATATCCGTGAAACCTGTGCTCTGTAAATGATGATCAAAATGATAGAAGAATTGTGATCGTTTATAAGGAATCTTGTTGTTCTGACGGCAGTCATAACAATACTCTTCCCATAAGAGCGTCATTGTGACGCCTGGTCGACGAAGTTCTTTTGAAAGCTTATCAAAATCAGGCATCTCATAGATTGGATCAGGTTTTGTCTTCCCTTGAATGTCTCTTCCGAAAACTTTTGACAGCTCATTGTCTGTCTTGCCAATAAGATTGCTGTAATTCAATCCTTGATTCTCTGCTATTGCGATGATTTTGCGGATGGTATCGCGGGATGTATGTACTTGCTGTGCAATCTTCCTTTGGCCCATTCCTAATTCATGCAAACGCAGTACTTCTAGATAATTTTGCATATAAAACCACCTTTCTATATGTAAGAAAAAGCCGCACGTTGCTTAACGTACAGTTTCATTCTACATATATACATTTAAGGTGGACTTGTTTCTCCGGACGACTGGACTTTGTTGAACCGGACAGCTGGACTCCTTTCAGGCGTACGCCTGGACTTGCAACCCCATCATAATCAATCTATTTAGCTCTGAAGAATTATCTGCTTTTGATTATGGAATTCTATGTATTCTTTTAGATACACTCGATTTTCTGCCAGTGATTATTCTGGCATTTCTCTTGAACCATAATGTATGGATTGGAGCAATATTCATTGTTGAGCTCTCATTATTAAGACAATATAGTGGTGGGTGGCATGCAAAGAGTATTCCGTATGTATAGTATGTTATTCAGGAGTATTCTGCATTTTTGAATACTGTCTTTCTTTTTCAATTGATATAGTGTTCTTGTTTAGTCTATGTTTAGTATCATTTCTCTATATAATTATTTATTCTCCTGTTATGATTCCTAATAGTTTGTTATCGATCTAACGGTTTGACCACCGGTTGCTTTGGTGAGTTGTCCCTTGGCTGCTAAAGTAGTTGTCCTTCATCGCTGAAGATAATAAAACCAAGAGTTATATGATATGATTCCTCCAAAGTAGACAAGTGAAACATACAAAATCTACTTGGAGGGATTTTATCATGGGAAGGAAATCAAAAATATCTTATGAATTGAAAATTCAGGCTTGTAAGGATTATGAAAATGGAATTAGGAGTGTT
>JAAYWN010000022.1 GCA_012516665.1 Erysipelotrichaceae bacterium | reverse complement strand
TGATTTATATACCCACACTTATTGATGAAGAGCCAATTTTTTTAAGAATTATTCCTTACTATAAGTCCTTATAAGTATAAAACTGTAAAAAAAGGGTTCTGACAGAACTGCTCTCGTTCTGCCGGTGCCCATATTTTTATATACTGTCATCAGCTGGAACTCTTCCTTCTGATGATCTTATAGTAGAACCGTTCCGTGATGATAGGATGAAGTTCCCATGAATTTCATGTCAAATTACTTCATTTTCCGCATTTTTCTCTTCACTTTATTCAAATGCTTTTCAAAGCTTCCATTATTCATCAATTCCGCAGCGACCAGCTGATCAAAAGCAGAAACACCGCAGTCGCGGAAAGATACTTCTTTCAGCAGTTTCGCTTTCAGTTTTCCTGGCAGGACAATATAGCTGATCCTGACGGCCGGGGCAATTGTTTTCGTGAAACTGTTCATGTAGAACACTGCCTGTTCAGGTTCCATGGCAAACAATGTCTCTTCTGTCTTGGTAGAAGGACTGTATTCACTTGCATAATCATCTTCCACAATGAAAGCATTCTGCTTTTTGGCCCATGTGATGTATTCCTGCCGCTTGCCAGCATCTGCCGTCACACCGGTCGGATAGGAAGAAAATGGTGTTACATGCAGCACAGAAGCAGGTGTACGCTCCAATTCACTTGTCAAGATACCGGCAGCACCCATCTTCAGATGATCCAGATGGACCCCTTCGCTCAGATATATCTGCTCGATCTTTTCATAGCTTGGTTTTTCAATGCCATAGATCCGATATCTTCCCAGCATCTCTACGATCATAGAATACGCAGATTCGGCACCGGCTGTGATCAGGATCTGATCGGCACTGACATAAATATTCCGGCTCCTTGCCAAATAGGCCGCAATTGCACGGCGGAATTCCAGCATTCCCTGTCTGTCTTTATGAAGCATGATCTCTTCCCCATGATCATTCATGACCTTGCGCATAGTCTTTGCCAAAGTACTGTAGGCAATGTATTCATGATTCTCCAGCAGTGTGCTTTTCTTCGCCGCCGTTCTCTTCACCGGCCCGGCAAAGAGATCCTTCTCCCGATAGATGACCATGTATCCTTTTCTTTCCACCGGCTCGATATAGCCTTCCTCGCTCAGAAGATCATAAGCATGTTCAACTGATACCAGTGAAACATGGTAATCTTCGGCCATGGTCCGTTTTGAAGCAATATATGTACCATAGGCATATGTGCCATTTATGATCTTCTGTTTTACTTTTTCATAGATGCTGAGATAGATCGTCCTTTTCATCTGGTCTTATCCTTTCTTATGATAGCTGCATAATCAATCATATCACATATGTCTTATCACTTTGCCTGGTATGTAAAAAAAGCCCTTAAATCAGGCCTTTGCAATTCTCTTATTTTTTTCTGCTTCAGTCATTCTGAAAACATTTTTCTTTTCTGAACATTTTCAATTCTGGGCATTTTCTCTTTTCTTCTTAGTGATTTTGTATTAAAATAACTATGCAGTCTTTCCCCAAAGGACTGCGTCAGGTCCAGGCACCCCCAATTTTGCCTGGGCCATTTTTTTATGTGCGCTTAAAAATTATGATACAGGATCACATTGCCATCCGGATCGCTTGGCATCGAAAGTACACGTACGCCCTGGAAGATGCATTTGAACCAGATCACGATCGGAACAATGATCGTCCATGACAGAAAGATGCTTAAGAGAAGATACTTTACGCCCCTTGCACTGTCGCCGGCATAAAAATGATGAATGCCCAGGTCGCCCAGAAAGAAGGCAAGCAGAGCATATACAAGCCGATTGACCTTCTGGCTAGGCCTGTCATCTTCCTTTGCATGGTCTTCCGCCAAAAGGATCATCGTCTCCGTTCCCTGTCGATAGACATTGACGGCATCGCCGATATTCGGCGTATATTTAAAATCACTCAGGGGATGGACTTCCATCGTACCTGATGCATCATCGCCAATCGTCGCTGTTCCCTTGATCATATCGACCTGCAGTACTTTATATATCATCTTTATTTCCCCCTTGATGTGTTTGATTTTAGCACATTCCGCTTCAGCTATTGCAAGAGATCGTACATGGAAATGCTTTCATTTCAGAAACTGCTATAATAAGAGCAGGAGAGGCAGACTATGAAATTTCTCAATCAAATCAATAATTCAGAAAATGAATATGATTTTTCACATCTTCTTTATTATGGCGATTATGCCTGCACCAATTTTCTCAATACGTACGGCAGGGAAAGCAGGATCTTAAAAACAGCCGACTATCCTTCTGAATGGAAAGAGGAGTTCGGTATCTCTGACTGCAGGCTGTTCTTTCACAAACTGATCGCAGATGGATATCTGGAGCCGACCAGCATTGAAAGCAGGCTTGCGGAAGATTCATTGGAAAAGATCCAGAAGATCGCTGAAGAAGCCGATCTTTCTGCCAGCGGCACAAAAGAAGAGATCCTGCAGAGACTGGAGCTGAATACAACAAGAGATCAGCTGGCAAAATATCTTCCAGGCGCAGAGATCTATTCACTTTCTGTCAAAGGCAAAGCATATTTAGCAGATAATCAGGATCTGATCACGCTCTATCAGAAAAAAGACAGATATCATGTCAGCTACAATGAATACGCTGCGCTCAAAAGCAGAGATGCCCAGGCAGATTTCTATGCTGTACTTTGGCAGGTCATGAATGAACGCTTTCAAAGAAATGCAGAGGACACGGAATACGCAGCTGTACAGAAAGAATATCTGAATATGTATGCCCTCTTTTTGGATCAGGATAAAAAGAGCGATGCACTGAATGCCCTGCTGAATTATATCTTTATGGATCTCAATGTGTTTGCGGATACGTTTGCGTTTATTGAGCAGTTCCGCCGCTCATCACTGAGCGTACCGGAATATCTGGCAGATGCCGCGGTGCCTGTATTCCAAGTACGTCCGGATATCATCGATGATATACTGCAGCTGAAGGACAGCTATGATCCAAAGATCGCGCGGAATATCAGTGAGAATAATGTTTCCTACTATGTAAATACAGAAGCTTTTCTGGCTATTCTGGATCAGGTCTTTGCGAAGGCCCTGTCCATTGCAGAACTGGAAGAACAGATCAATGCGAAGATACCAAAAGCACTGGACTATATCCTGCGCAATCAGCCAGCTGAAACTAGCCAAGCGGAATGATATGATTCCTCCAAAGTAGACAAGTGAAACATACAAAATCTACTTGGAGGGATTTTATCATGGGAAGGAAATCAAAAATATCTTATGAATTGAAAATTCAGGCTTGTAAGGATTATGAAAATGGAATTAGGAGTGTT
>JAAYWN010000001.1 GCA_012516665.1 Erysipelotrichaceae bacterium | reverse complement strand
ATAAACAATATGCCTCGTTCAACGATATCTGCAGGAATGATAATGTCACCATTTGTTTCTGTGCTGATTGGAAGCGCCACTTGTGTCAAAGGTGCTTTATCCGTATAATTCATTTGGAATCCCTCGTACTTTCTTTGTTTGACGCAATAGATTATACGATGGATTCTTTTATGTTCTCTACACTTCTGCTACAGATTCCTTACACAGTTTTTGGTACTGAGCCAAAAAGTTACAATAAGAATATGGAAAACCGAGAAATCATCCAGGGAGTGACCTTAGGAAAGCTTCCGTATATTCTTTTGGAACTGATCAACAATGAGAATCCAGACAGTGTAGATTATATTATTGCCAGATATATCCTTGATCATATGAAGCACCTGCAGGGTGCTTCTATTCAGGAGATCTCAGAAGCCTGTGAAGTATCCAAGAGCACACTGAGCAGATTCTGCCGCAAAGCAGGCCTGGAAGATTATCAGGAAATGAAAGAAGAACTGCAGGCAGTGAGATTGAGCGCACCGGAAAAGTTCGATGTCCCATTGATGTCATCGGATGGCCGCAGCTATCTGAAACGCGTCAGCGAACAGGTCGCTCAATTGGATGAAGCATTGGACTATCAGCAGATCGATAAGCTCGTCAAGGAAATGGAAGAACGGCAGAATATCATTCTGTTCGGATCAATGCAGGCAATGAATCCAGCCGTCAATCTGCAGCAGGATATGCTTTTCTCCGACAAGGTCATGCGGGTGCCAAGCAGATTCTCTCTGCAGATCAGTGCGATTGAAAGAGCACGTGCCAATGATCTCATGATCTGTTTCTCCAACAGCGGTGCTTTCTTTGAAAGACTGTTTGAGAATCATGGCAATATGAAGAAGCTTAATGATCTCAGGATCTGGATGATCACAGGCAATGCAAATGCGGCCAAGCTTCCGTATATCAATGAATGTATTGTGATCCCTGACAATCACAGCTATGTATCGCATCCGCTGCAGTTTGACCTGACCGCACGTGTGATCGCCATGGCATATGCAGAATATCATCGCAGGAAACATCACTGATCTGCCGCAGCATTGACAGATCTTTTTATGTGTCGGCCGTTTCACGGAAAAAATTATGCTATCATAACATGGAAGAAAAGGCGGTGCACGTTATGAAAAAAGGATTGGTCTTGGAGGGCGGTGCTATGCGTGGCATGTTCACGGCAGGTGTCCTGGATATCATGATGGAGAATGACATTGTACCAGATGGATGCGTGGGCGTATCTGCTGGGGCATGCTTTGGCTGCAATATCAAGTCCCATCAGATCGGACGGGCCATCCGCTACAACATGCGCTTTTCCAAGGACTGGCGCTATTGCAGCGTGCTTTCTTGGCTGAAGACAGGCGATCTTTACGGCGGGGAATATGACTATCAGATCTTACCGAAGAAACTGGATTATTGGGATGTAGATACTTTTGCCAAGAGTCCTATGGAATTCTATGTCACTGCGACCAATGTGAAGAATGGGCATCCGCTGTATCATAAGTGCTCGGATGGCGGCGAGAGCGATCTTGCTTGGATCCAGGGATCGGCTTCCATGCCGATAGCGTCGCGTCCTGTCAAGGCAGATGGATTTACCCTGCTGGATGGCGGCATCAGCGACAGCATTCCTCTTTCTTTCATGGAAGGCATCGGCTATGACCGCTGCATCGTTGTGCTGACCCAGCCTAGAGACTATGTAAAGAAGCCATACAGTGAAAATAAACTGAAGATCTTCAAAAGAGGCCTGCAGAGATTTCCGGCTGTTTATGAAAAACTTGCGACGCGCTACGAAGATTACAATCAGACGATCGATGCGATCTTGGAACAGGAAAGAAAAGGAGAAATCTTGGTGATCCGTCCACGTGCTGCTCTGCATATCAGCTCCATCTGCCATGACCCAAAAGAGAAGAAAAGAGTCTATGAAGAAGGACGGCAGGCAGGTCAGGAAGCGCTGGCACAGATGAAAGAATTCTGGGAAGTTCAGTGAACTTCCTTTTTATGACGGCCATCCGCTGGATCGATCATGATCATGAAAAATGTATACTAAGAAAATATGAAGCGGGCAAAGGCATTTCAGGACGAAAAAATAATTGATGCTTTGCTGCTTTCAAAATTTACATTATTTTCATAAGCAAACATCTTGTTTTTGCCAGACAAATCTCTTATTATCAATGTGTTAAGAAAATAAGTTGGATTTCCAACTAAATAACAATTTAATTATCTGGGGAGGATATTTTATGAATGTAATTAAGAGAAGCGGCGAAGAAGTTGAGTTTGACGCCAACAAGATTGAAAACGCTCTCATGAAGGCAAATGAGGCAACGGATGAGGCCAAAAGAGTCGCTGCCGATAAGATCCATGAGATCGCTGCAAGAGTGATCGCACACTGCTCGACGGTAAAACGGTCCGTATCTGTAGAAGAGATCCAGGATATGGTCGAGAATGAGCTGATGAATGAAAAAGCTTTTACGGTCGCACACAACTATATTACATACCGCTATGAAAGAGCTTTGATCCGCAAGGCCAATACGACTGATCAGAAGATCCTTTCGCTGCTTGGCCGGAATAACGAAGAAGTCAAACAGGAGAACTCCAATAAGAATCCAACCGTGAATTCTACCCAGCGCGATTACATGGCGGGTGAAGTCTCGAAGGATATGACGAAGAGATTCCTTCTGCCGCAGGATATCTGGGATGCACATGAGAAGGGCATCATTCATTTCCATGATGCGGATTACTTTGCCCAGCCGATGTACAACTGCTGCTTAGTCAATCTGGAAGATATGCTGCAGAACGGAACAGTCATTTCCGGTACAAAGATCGATAAGCCGCACAGCTTTGCGACAGCCTGCAATATCGCGACGCAGATCATCGCTCAGGTCGCATCCAACCAATACGGCGGACAGACGATCACTTTATCTCATCTGGCACCGTTCGTTGACATCAGCCGTCAGAAGCATCGCAGAGCAGTAGCCGAAGAAATGGCAGAAGCGGGCGTTGAACTGTCCAATGAGAAGATCAATGAAGTGGCGGAGACAAGACTGCGCCGTGAGATCAAGGATGGGGTCCAGACGATCCAGTATCAGATCATTACTCTGATGACGACCAATGGCCAGGCTCCGTTCGTAACGGTATTCATGTATCTGGATGAAGTCCCGGCTGGCCGTACCAGAGAAGATCTTGCGATCATCATTGAAGAGATGCTGAAGCAGAGAATGCAGGGCATTAAAAATGAAAAGGGCGTCTATATTACACCGGCCTTTCCGAAGATCATCTATACCTTGGATGAAGACAATATCCATGAAGATTCTAAATATTATTATCTGACAAAGCTTGCGGCTGAATGCACAGCCAAGAGAATGGTGCCGGACTATATCAGTGCCAAGATCATGAAGCAGGACAAGGGCGATGTCTACCCATGCATGGGCTGCCGTTCCTTCCTGACACCAGACCGCTTTACACCTGCCGGCAAGGGGAATATGGCCGAAGCAGGCAGCTATAATGCCGGCATGAAGAAATATTACGGCCGTTTCAATCAGGGCGTTGTGACGATCAACTTAGTTGATATTGCATGTTCTTCGCATAAGGACATGAAGAAGTTCTGGGAGCTCTTTGATGAAAGACTGGATCTATGCTACCGTGCTTTGATGATCCGCCACAATCGGCTGATGGGAACACCGTCTGATGTTGCTCCGATCTTATGGCAATATGGAGCAATTGCGCGCTTAAAGAAGGGCGAGAAGATCGATAAGCTGCTGTTTGACGGCTATTCTACGATCTCCCTTGGCTATGGCGGTCTCTGTGAATGTGTCCGCTATATGACGGGTGAATCTCATACTGCTCCAGAAGGAGAAGAATTTGGCCTGAAAGTCATGCAGCATCTGAATGATGCATGCAAGAAGTGGAAAGCAGATACCAACATTGACTTCTCTGTCTATGGCACACCGATGGAGTCTACGACATATAAGTTCGCAAAATGCCTGCAGGAAAGATTCGGCATCATTGAAGGCGTGACCGATAAGAACTACATTACAAATTCCTATCATATTAAAGTTACCGAAGAGATCAATGCCTTTGATAAGCTGACCTTTGAATCCAAGTTCCAAAAGCTTTCACCAGGCGGAGCTATCTCCTATGTAGAAGTTCCGAACATGCAGAATAATGTCCAGGCTGTGATTGCTCTGATGAAGCATATCTACAGTACGATCATGTATGCGGAACTGAATACGAAGTCCGATTACTGCCAAGTATGCGGCTATACCGGTGAGATCCAGATCATTGAAGACAAAAATCATAAACTGATCTGGAAGTGCCCGAACTGCGGCAATACTGATCAGAATAAGATGAACGTTGCCAGACGTACCTGCGGGTATATCGGCACCCAGTTCTGGAACCAGGGACGGACGCAGGAGATCAAGGAAAGAGTACTGCATTTATAAAAAAGACAGGGAAGCGAAGGCTTCCCTTTTTAAAGGAGAGGGATATGTATTACGGAAATATAAAAAATTATGATATTGCGGATGGCGAAGGTGTCAGAGTCACATTGTTCGTCTCCGGATGCACCAATCACTGCAAAGACTGCTTTCAGCCCCAGACTTGGGATTTCTGCTATGGAAAGAAATATACCGAAGAGACCGAAGCAGAGATCATGCGCCTATTGGCCAATCCCAACATCAGCGGTTTTACGGTATTGGGCGGCGAACCATTTGAACCGGAAAATCAAAAGGAACTGGTGAAGCTCCTGAAACATATCCGTGAGACGTATCCGGCAATGAATATTTGGTCCTATACTGGCTTTGTCTATGAAAAAGATCTGCAGGCCTGTCAGCGGAAACATACCGAAGTGACAGATGAAATGCTTTCATATCTCGATGTATTGGTAGACGGTCCATTTATTGCAGAGAAGAAAAATATTTCTCTGTATTTCCGCGGCTCTGAAAATCAGCGTGTGATCGATATGAAGAAAACACGCAGTGAAGGCAAAGTCATTCTGTATCACGCATGACCTTTTTTACTTCATCCAAATAGCACTGTGCTGCTTTGGAAAGTGTCTGATATTTTTTCCATACAAAATGGACCTCAGCACTGACGGGAGGATCAAGCAGCCGAAAGGCCAGATCTGTATCCGTCACATTGATGAGCTTTTCAATAGTCAAAGCATATCCGATGCCTTCTTCGACCATCAGCGATCCATTATAAATGAGATTATAAGTGTCTCTGATATTTACCTGATCCCTATCCTTATGCATCCAATTCAGCAGCGTACTGTCGGCCAAAGATGTTTTTGATAGAAGCAGAGGCTGATCCGCCAGATCTTTCGGCGAGATCTTTTTCTTTTTCGCAAGCGGTGCATCTTTCTTCATTAAGACGCCCCAGCGTTCTTCTTCCGCAAGCCGGATCATATGATATTTTGTCTGATCCACCGGTCCGAAGACCAAAGCAAAATCCAGCAGTCCCTTTTCCAGTTTTTCAAACAGATCGCCGGATCCGGAAGAAGTAATATCAAAAGTGATCTTAGGATATTGATCCTGGACTGCTTTGACAGCTCTGCTCAGCAGACGGAAACTATATGTTTCTCCCGCACCGATATAGACTCTGCCGGAAAGCTGGGCAGCTCCCGCGGAAGCAATTTCATTTTCTGTTCTTTCGGCAAGTTGCAGGATCTCTTCCGCTCTTTCTTTCAGCAGCTGTCCTTCATCTGTCAGCGTGATCTTCCTTGTTTCACGATTCAGAAGCTTTTTGCCAAGCTCCCGTTCCATCTCCTGGATCTGCCGGGACAGGGTCGGCTGAGACAGATGAAGAGAAGAAGCTGCTTTGGTAATGCTGCCTTCCCGGGCGACTGCTAAGAAGTACTGCAGGACACGCAATTCCATGGATTTCCTCCGTTCTGTGAATATTATAAACGCTAAAGTGAAAATTGCTTAAGGAAGGGTGTATAGCAATAATTGCAGTATTGTCAGTAACATGGATTTTTTTTTTGCTTTTCAATGGCTCTTCAAATAGATTTTATATAGAGATTCAAAGGGGGAATATGGAACAGTTCAAGATCAACCGCACTTTAATGATCTCTTGGTGCCTGGTCGTACTGATGCTGGCAGCAACTTACATTGCTGAAATATTCAAAGGATAGAGAACAGTAGGATATGTTCTTGTCTTTTTGGCGTTCTGGTGCATCCCTGTCATCCTCTGCAATCTCTGGTACCGCCGCGATGCCAACAGCAATAAGCTGTGCTATGGCATTGTCTATGGCTATCTGATCAGCTATACATTTACGCTGATGACAGCACATTCTTATTTAGCGTATGTATATATCTTTCCCTTGCTCTCGGTAGTGATCCTGTATCATGATGGAAACCTCGTGGCACAGCTTGGCATTGCGACCATCCTTGTCAATATAGTATATATTATCAGAGCAGCCTTCAGCGGCCTGCTGACAGTCAGCAATTCCAATCTGACGGAGATCCAGGTGGCAAGTTTAGTCACCAGCTTTATCGGCTGCTATCTTGCCAGCAGACTGTTCGATGAACTGTATCAGAAGCATCTTGCTTCGGTGAAGCATATTCAGCAGGTATCGCTTGAGACGATCGGTGTCATTGCCAATACTGTAGATGCCAAAGACAGCTACACGGAAGGTCATTCCAGAAGAGTTGCGGCCTATTCCTATGCGCTTGCAAAAAAGCTTGGCATGAGCGAAGAAGAAGCACAGAATATCAAAACGATCGGGCTGCTGCACGATATCGGCAAGATCGGCATTCCGGATTCTGTTCTGCATAAATCAGGAAAACTGACAGATGATGAATACAGCATCATGAAGATGCATCCGACGATCGGTGCCAATATCTTAAAAGACATTACGGTATTGGATGGCTTGTTAGTTGGTGCTCATTATCATCATGAACGCATGGATGGCAAAGGATATCCGGAAGGACTGAAGGGAGAAGAGATCCCTTTGATCGCCAGGATCATCTGTGTAGCTGACTGTTTTGATGCCATGAATTCCAACCGCATCTATCGTTCGCGTTTTTCCATGGATTATATTCTGCATGAACTGAAGAATAATGAAGGAACGCAGTTCGATCCAAAGGTCGCGGAAGCAATGATTGCTTTGATCCATGAGAATGCATTGCAGGAAACGGCAGAAAGAAGCACCGATAAAGAAGATGTCCTGAAGGGGGAACGGTGTTTATCTGCTGGATACCATCGCATCCAAAAATACCCAGCATCTAAATGATCTGATGAGCATTTTAACTGCGGACTGGGCCAAGTCCTTCCGCAGGTATATTGAAGCAAAGCTGCTGAAACAGGATGGCAGAGTGTTTATCATGGATGTGGATGATATGAATCAGATCAACAGCCAATACGGCTATGCCAAGGGAGATCTTGTCTTAAAGACAATTTGCCAAACACTGTATGGAGAAAGCAGGATCAGCACGGTGATGCATTCCGGCGGCGATGAATTCGTCTGCTGGATCGAAGCATCTTTAGAAGATGCAGAATACAGCACATATCTTCATGCCCTGATGCAGAAGATTCAAACGGAGATCGAGCACAAAACAGAATGCCGAAATGTACATGTATCCATTGGCACATCCTCTTCGTCCATCAGCGGACGTGACTATGATAAGCTGATTTCTGATTCTTACAAAGCCCTGTATTTTGCAAAGAAGAGCGGCAAGAATCATATTGATGTCTATGACAGCGGCAGGCGCAACAGTGTGACACCGAAGACAGCGGTGGAACATGATCTGAATACGATCGCAGATATCATTTCCAATGAAAATGATTATAAAGGCGCATATCACACAGACTACAGCGGCTTTGAAAAGATCTACAATCTGCTGCGGAATATCTCCAGCAGATATCTGGACAATGTGCAGCTGATCCTGTTTACCGTTGAATTCGATGCCAGGGAAGAGAATGTGACCGAGCGGGATATGGCTATGAATATCCTTGAAAGTGCGATCATTATTACGCTGCGCAAAACAGATGTCACAACGAGATACAGTTCGACCCAGCAGCTTCTTCTCTTAATGAATATCAATGATGAGAATATGAAGATGATTACGGATCGTATCCGCAAAGAGTTCTATCGCATGTATGACAAAGGAAATGTCACGCTGCTGACAAGTTCAAAGAACGTATCCATGGAGAAACTGAAATACCGCACCAATACAGAAAAGCATTCATGATGGATGCTTTTCTTTCTGTCTGCTTCATTTTCAGTGTAGAATAGACATGCTTGAAAGGATGAACTATGCAGGAAGAACTGAATCTATATACGCATAATGGACTGTTCCATGCGGATGATGTGTTTGCGACAGCGATGCTGTCATTGATGGCACGTACAGTCCATGTGAAGAGAGGCGGCGATGAGACAGTGCCGCAGGATCCTGAGAACTGGATCATTTTTGATATTGGCGGCGGTGAATTGGATCATCATACGCCAGAAAGCAAAGAACGGAACGGTACGCATCCCAATACAAATATTCCCTATGCGGCCTGCGGTCTAGTATGGCGCAGGTATTACAAGGAAATACTTGCGGCGGAGGAATGTCCGGAATCCTATGTTGAAAATGTCTATGCAAAACTGGAGACATCATTGATCTTAGGCATTGATGCTTCGGATAACGGTTTTGATCCAATGGCTGATGAAATGAGCCGGATGGAGAATCTGCGCGATGATCAAAGGAGCACACTGATCCATGCCGCAAAGACATCTTATACGGTCTCTGCTTTGATCAAGGATTTCAATCCCAGCTGGGAAAGCGATCAGGACCCGGATGAAGCTTTCAATGATGCGGTATCTTTTGCCAAGGATATTCTGCTGAACCGCTTAGATTCCATTATGGATGCATTGGATGGACGGGACTATATCCTGCAGCATATTGACTACAGTGCAGATCATCTGATGATCCTGGATCATTTCGCACCATGGCAGGGCGTTGTGACTTCTCAATCGCACTATGATCAGAAAGCACAGGATCTCTGGTATGTTGTATCGCCTGCTCTCAGAGGCGGCTGGAATATCCAGTGCGTGCTGGAGAATCCTGCGGAGAGAACAAGCTATCGCCATCCATTGCCAAGTACATGGTATGGCTTGCGGGGCGCAGACTTAGCGCAGGCAAGCGGCGTCGCAGACGCAAAGTTCTGCCATCCTTCCGGTTTCTTGGCCGGGGCAGATTCCCAATCTGGGGCACTGGCCATGGCAGCCATTGCGCTGAAAAAATAAGAAACAGCTGAAGCAGATCCTCAGCTGTTTTTTTAGGACATTTTTTCGATCTCTTCTTCACTGAGATCGCATTCATGGCACAGGGCAAACCAGATCTTTGTTCCGTCACGGTTCTCTGCTGTGTCAAACTCATCCAGTTTTATAGGCGTAAAGCCAAGATGCTCGATGACAGTGCGATTCCTGGCCCTGAGCGGCTCATCTTTTTCATAAGAATAGTAATATGGCTGATCCGAAGCATCCGGCCCATAGCAGGCAATATCGGGGTCTAAGGCAATGGCACTGTACAGTTCTGTCTGCGTCATGATCTTCCGCAGTGAAAAGTCCCGCATGATCTGCACCATATTTGCAAAGATCCCTTGGCGCCGATAGGCAAGAGTGACATAGGCATTGTTATAGATCAATGCTTCGCCCCGTGTATGCTGCGGACCAAGTTCCTCCGGCAGACATTTGTTCAGCGCATAGCATGCCAGATACAGCCAATCATTGTTCGCACTGAAGTATGCAGCGATCGGCTGCCAGAATAGAAGATCCTGCAAGGAACTGTGGAAGGCCGAACAGTCGGCGATCAAGGTATCCTGGTCATAGACGAACAGAAAAATCTGCTCGATTGGACTGTCGTGCATACCGGCGGCATCTTTCACCGGACTGCCATCCGCTGCCAAGGCAGGCAGAGAGAAAAGACAGTAGACCAGATCATGATCTATTTCAGTGCGCCAGGCAGATCCATGATGCTCATACCACTGCACCATCTCAGCGGCGCTCAGCGGCAGCATCGTCTCGATCATTTCACAGGATCGTTTCAGATATTCCTTATTCTGCTTATTCATATTGATATGGTAACATATTTCATTCTTTGATATACTGAATGAAAGATTGAACTTAGGAGATCATAATCATGCCAAGAGACTATTTTTCATTTGAAACAATACGCGATCACGAAAGAAATGTCATCTGCTATTTCATTACGGCGATCGGCACCATTGAAAAAGATGGGGTGCCGCATTTAAAAACGGATCTGGGAGAAGATGGCAATCAGAAGATGGCTTTCGGCAAAGTCACCCTGCATAATCTCGACCGTACGATCTCACATCTGCTGGCCGATACTTCCTGCCGTATCTTTTCTCATGACACCGATATCAAAGGAGAATCTGTTGATGTCATTTCTTTCAGCGCCAGAGAATGGCGGGCCGAGGAAGCGTGTACCTTGGAAGAAGGAGACCGAGTCTTAGTTGAAGGAAGAGGCTATATCCGCAAACCGGATGCCATGCATGAAGGAAGCCGATCAGAGATGCGCATTACGGCGACCGGGATCTTCCGCTTGGGCAGAGCAGGCATGGGAAAGAAACATGTCAGCTTTAACAATGGCATGCTGCCGCAGAATGGCATCAAGTAATATGCCAGCAGCTGAACATCTGAAACTGAACGATGCAATCTTTGCTTCCAGACCGAATGGTACGGATGTTTATTATTATATTTTTCCGGAACATGAGATCCATTTCAATGTGATCAAGGCACATACCAAACAGGAATGGCATTCTCATTCTCTCGTGGATGAGAATATCTTTGTGATCAAAGGAACACTGCACTCAAAAAGGATAAGACAGCCGTAAAAAGATAACATAAAGATGCCCTGCTTCGGCATCTTCTTTATTTCCAAGACCGGGAACACAATTGACACACAGAAGCTTCTCTATGATAATGCAGACAAATGACAGGATAAGCAGGAAGGCAGAACGGACGCCTGCACCAGAGCCGTGGCAGGTGCTTTCCTTATGCTTATAGTTATGTCAAAATGAGCAGATATGCTGTACCATGCATGCATAAACGGGAGGGAAAAATATGCTGGCAGATTATCACCTTCACTGTGAATTCAGCAGCGATTCCAAAGAACCGATGGAGAATCAGATCAAGCGGGGCATTGCCCTGCATCTCAATGAAATGTGCTTCACAGATCATGTTGATTATGGCACCAAAAGAGATTGGGATGATCCCAGAGGCATTGAACACTGCCCCGCAGATCCTTATATGAATACCGATCCGAATGACACAGAACCATTGGCCAATGCTGACTATCCTGCTTATTTTCAAAAGCTGTCAGAAATGCAGAAGAAGTACGGAGCACAGATCACGATAAAGCAGGGCCTGGAATTCGGTATGCAGACAGGTACGGTCCCGGATTTTGAAAAACTATTTGAAAAGTATCAGGACCGTTTGGACTTTGTCCTTCTGTCCATGCATCAGGTCGATAACAAGGGGCTCTGGAATAATGAATTTCAAGAGGGAAGATCGCAGAAAGAATACAATGATCAGTACTATGAAGAGATCTATAAAGTGCAGCAGTTATTTAAGCATTATGCAGTGCTGGCACATTTAGATCTTCTTGTCAGATATGATCCTGCCGGCATCTATCCTTTTGAAAAAGAAAAGGATATCATTGCGGCTATCCTGAAACAGGCCATTCAGGATAGCAAAGGCATTGAGATCAATACTTCTTCCTGGCACTATGGCTTAAAGGATACGCAGCCATCACGTGCCATCTTAAAGCTGTATAAAGATCTTGGCGGTAAGATCATTACAATGGGATCCGATGCGCACAGTACGAAGTATGTCGCCGATCATTTTACGGATGCAAAGAAGATTCTTAAGGAGGAGATCGGTTTCCAAGAATTCTGTACTTTTGATCATATGCAGCCAATCTTTCATGCCCTATGACAAATGAAGAAAAAATGAAAGCCGGCATGTGGTACGATGCCAACTATGATCCGCTCATGCAGAAAAAGCGCAGAGAAGTACAGTATCGTCTGCAGCAGTTGAACAGCACGGATCCAAGAGATATCAAGGCAAGAGAAGAAGCCTTTGCGAATATACTTGGATATCTCCCAGATGCACTTGATCTGGTGACACCGTTCTATTGCGACTATGGCACGAATGTCATTCTTGAAAACAATGTATTTATCAATCTGAACTGCTATTTCATGGATGGGGCCGAGATATCCATTGGCAGCTATACTTTTATCGGACCTTCCTGCGGCTTTTATACCGCTGCGCATCCGATGACCTATGCCTATCGCAATCAGGGATATGAAAAAGCTCTGCCGATCTTTGTGGGAAAGAACTGCTGGTTCGGTGCCGGCGTTATGGTGCTGCCAGGTGTTCATATCGGAGACGGATGCGTGATCGCAGCCGGGGCGGTCGTAACGAAAGATATACCGGAAAATTCTCTGGCGGCAGGTGTCCCGGCAAGGATCATTCGGCACATCGATCAGACGGCGGAAGAATTGAAATAATTTATCTCTGCTTGCCATCCTATGTGAAGTATCGTATATTATTATCGTCATATGACGGAAATGAAGCAGAGGTGAGACAATGGCACGCCCAAGCAGATGCCGGCGGATCTGCACAAGACCTAAGTACTGCAGCTTCGCACCGGAAAACGCAGAAAAAAATGAAGAAGTTGTTCTGACGGTGGATGAATATGAGACGGTCCGGCTGATCGATCTTGAGGACATGAACCAGGAGCAGACCGCAAGGCAGATGGATATTTCCCGCACGACAGTGATGGAGATCTACCGTGCTGCCCGCCGAAAGATCGCGGACTGCATCGTCAACGGAAAAACATTGACGGTCAGCGGCGGCAATTATCGGATCTGCGATGGATCATCTTTCTGCGGCTGCCAGACCGCATGCCGAAAACGTCATACTATGCAAAAGTGCAGCGACAGAAAGAGGGGTATTGCAGCTATGAGAATCGCAGTAACTTATGAAGATGGAGAAGTATTTCAGCATTTCGGACACACCGCGCAGTTCAAGATCTATGATATTGAAAATGGAAAGATCGCATCGGAACAGGTCGTCAGTACCAATGGACAGGGACACGGTGCACTTGCCGGCTTCCTCAGTCAGCAGCAGGTAGATACAGTGATCTGCGGCGGTATCGGCGGCGGCGCTGCAGCAGCTTTGGCAAATTCCGGCATCCAGGTATATGGCGGTGCTGCTGGAAACACAGATGATGCTGTGCGGCAGCTCTTAGAAGGACAGCTGGCCTATGATCCAGAACCGCAATGCGGCTGTCACGAAGAAGGACATTCCTGCGGTGAGCATGCATGCGGTGAAGATCCGCATGGCTGTTCAGGCAACTGATATTGCAATAAAAAACTGTAAAGCTGCCTATTTTTAGGACTTTACAGTTTTTTTATACGGCATTGATAATCATGATCAGTCAAATGATCTATTGCTCATTGACTTTCAGCATTTCAATCAGTTCTTCAGCTGTTTTGACTGGGAAATCACCTGCGGGATCATCCAGCATAGAAACGAGCAGTTCATGCGCATTCGCGCTCTGCGGCAGCATGTATCCTGCTTCCCTTATCAGATCTTCTGCCATGATACGATTTGAACGTGCCAAGGCAGCTGCCAGTTTCTTCTCATTTTGATCTGATGTATCCGCTGCCGTTTTTAAAGCAGCAGCCTCTTCCTTCATTTTGCTGTCTGCCAATGCTGTCAGTGAATGGATCACAGCTTCTGTCTTTTTCTGCTGGGCCGGAAGTACATCCGGCATCATGGATATTGCACCGGAAGGACAGGAAACAGCACATGCGCCGCATCCCGTACATTTCTCCCAATCGATCTGCCCATTTTCTGTATCGCTTGCGCCAACAGGACAGACATAGAGGCAGAGACAGTCTTTTGTGCAAAGACGAATATTTCTTACAGCATGCTGTGTTCTCATGTTATTTCACCTCCAGTATTTTCATCGATGGAACTTTGCAGATAGGACAGACAGCCGGCGGTTCTTTGCCAATGTAGATGAATCCGCAGATATCGCATACCCAGATCTTTGTATCCTTCAGCATATCTGCACCTTCCGCAGCATACCTTTCCAGCAATGCTTCACTCATGCGAGTGACTTTTTCACTCCATGTCAGGACACGCTTGGCACCGCGGTCTTCACTTGCTTCGGCAGCTGCCGAAGCGGCTGGCAGTCCATGCGTCAGGTCCTTCTGGATAAGCTGCCGAGAGATCTCGAAACCTGCCTCCTGCGGGATTGCTGTTTTCGCTGCATAGTATTTTGCAAGTTCAGTGAACAGAGCAGCTTCTTTCGTACGGTACTGCTTCTCACACCCTCGGGCAAGATTGGAACAGATGGCTGACAGTTCACCGGCATTGATCTCATGCATTTCATCATCATCTGCTTCTTCGATTATTGCTGTTTTCTTTGGAACTTCCTGTTCTTCCTTCTTCTCAAACAAAGATTTTTCCGCACCGCATAAAGGACACTTCCAGTCTGATGGCAGCTGCTCCCATTTTGTTCCTGGTGCGATTCCTGCTACCGGAATGCCTTTTCTTCATCATAGACATATCCGCAGATCTGGCATACATACTGGCTCATTGTTTTTTCCTCCTAGCCTCAGTTTATGCATTCTGATGTGCTGCTGCATAATTGTGATAATAGAACTAAATCCTAATAAAAGTATGACCTATTCTGTCAGGTGAGTCAAACGAAATGCATTGATTTATTTTTTGAAATAGACAAACTATTTCTTACAAAGAAAATTGAAAAGATGTATTATCAGTACTGCTGAGCAGCCAGTGCGTAAGTCCGAGCAAAGGACATATGCACTTTTTTTTCTGTCATGCAGGAGGAAATCTATGAAAGAGGAACAAACAAATTCATTTTTAGAAACAGAGTATCTGAGCAGACTGATGGCGCAGTATGCCATTCCATGCATCATTTCATTATTGGTCGGTGCTCTCTATAACATTGTCGATCAGATCTTTATTGCCAATGCATCCTATCTTGGCTCTTATGGCAATGCGGCAAATACTGTGGTGTATCCGCTCACTGTAGCTGCGCTGGCAATAGCTGTGATGATCGGCGATGGCTGCTGTGCGCATGTGAGCATATGCTTGGGAAGAGGAAGCAGAAAAGATGCTTCACACAGTGTTGGAACATCGATCACTCTTTGTATACTTGTCAGTGCGGCCGTGACTGCCCTGTATTTTATCTTCCGTGATCCGCTTCTGACGATCTTCGGCGGCAGAGTCAATGAACAGACTTTTCTTAGGAGCATTGAGTATTTCAATATCATTGCGCCCGGTCTTCCTTTTTACATGTTCGGTCAGGCATGCAATCCGATCATCCGCAGTGACGGCAGTCCGAAGTTTGCTATGGCTGCTTCACTTTCCGGTGCGATCGCAAATATTATTCTGGATCCTATCTTTATCTTTTTCTTTCAATGGGGCATGGCTGGAGCTGCGGCGGCGACGGTACTTGGACAGATCCTGACGGCTGCGCTGTCGGTCTGGTATATGAAGAAGATGAAGAATATATCTTTGCAGAAAGAATGTTTCAGAATACAGTTCCCATTGCTAAAAAAGATCCTGCCACTAGGCATGACCAGTTTTCTGTCACAGATCTCCATGGTCGCTGCAATGCTTGCTATCCAGAATATGGTCGTGAAATACAGTGGGCTTGATCCTATTTTTTCACAGGCAGAATATGCCCAGATCCCCATGGCCGTGCTTGGCATTGTGATGAAATTCTTCCAGATCATTATATCGATCGTGATCGGCATGGCGGCGGGATGCATACCGATTGCTGGGTACAATATGGGCGCGGGACGGAAAGACAGAGTCAGAAAGCTCTTCGGTATGCTGCTGTTCGGTGAGACATGCGTCGGCATCT
Source organism: Erysipelotrichaceae bacterium (assembly GCA_012516665.1). GTDB lineage: Bacteria > Bacillota_I > Bacilli_A > Erysipelotrichales > Erysipelotrichaceae > Bulleidia. The sequence goes on along the minus strand of JAAYWN010000001.1, from coordinate 4,376 downwards.
GCGGTCTGATCATTGCGGAAGTCTTCCCTGAACAGCTGATCAGCATCTTCGGAGCTGCCAATGAAAGTACGTATTATACAGAATTTGCCATCCGGAGCTTTCGCATCTATCTCTGCATGATGATCCCTGCCTGCATCAACAAAGCTGCGTTCATCTATCTGCAGGCCATGGGCAAAGCATTCAGTTCGACGATCCTGTCTCTGCTGCGTGAACTGGTCTTCGGTGTAGGACTTGCTTTGATCCTGCCGCTTTATTTCGGCTTGGATGGTGTTCTGTATTCGATGCCGGCCGCCGATATCATTGCCTTTGTCTTTTCTCTGACCGTGATCATTCATATCTTTCATTCTGAAGCTGAAGATCAGGTACAGAAAGTACTTGCGTGATCAATGATCCTTTTCGGTCATAATGCATGTTTCAATTGCAGAAGTGAGACTGTCAATGGAATCCTGACAGTCTTTTTTCAGCCATTCCGAAATGATCCCCATCAGTCCGTTGATATAAAAGGACATCATATAGCTTCTTTGCTGCGCGGGAATATTGAAGCGCATCAGGATTGGGACAAATACATGCTGGAACATCTTGGCATACGTATCATCCAAACGCAGGCATTCCGGATGGGCCAGAGCTGTCTTGAAGAGCTTTCTATGCTCGGCGATCCAGCCAAGATAAGGAGCTAGATATTTAGGCGCGATCAGATACAGTTCATCTTTTTGACAGGTGCTGATCTTCGCAATCATGCCATCACTGTCCATGCTCATATAGGACAGGAACTGCTGATTCATATAGGCAATGCTTTCGGTAAGTAGATCATTGATCGTTTCATAATGCAGGCAGAAAGTCGATCGATTGACTTCGGCCTTTTCACAGATCTCTTTTACCGTGATATAGGAAAGATCTTTCTTATCCAGCAGGTCCAGAAATGCCTGATCCATGCGGGCTGCTGTGTTGAAGTATTTGCTTTCAGATCGATTCATGTTCTGCGGCCGCCTTTCTGATCATTAGATTAACATACAGAGGTAATATTCTGCCTTGTCGTCAACAGAAAAGATGATCAATTGGACGGCTGATCATCTTTATCTGTTTCATTTTTCACTGATCTCATTGGCCAGCTGCATGATCTCATATACGTATTTCTGTTTCCCTTTTGCCAGCATCTTCAGATAGATCGGATAGTTGATGCCGATGCCGCAGAATCCGATAATGCCGCTCACGATCCCCAGGATGAACATCGTCTGCGTTCCGCTTCCAATGACATTCATTGAAAGACACATGCCGATGCCGGCAGCGAAAAAAGAAACAATGCCGAGGGCATAGGTGAAGACAAGCGCTGGAAGTTTTGCCTTTGCGTCCAATTTTCTGAGGGCAATGACTTTGGAAGTGTCCTTTGGTGCATATTCGTTTGCGAGCTGTTCTGCGTAGATCCTGTCTGTATTCATGGCTGAATGCCTCCTTTATCTGACCAACAGAGCATACCTTGAAAACAAAGCCCACAGAACAGCACAGAACACCAAATGTGTTGCATTCACAGAACTGGTCACGCAAAAAAAAGTTCTGCTTCATACAGTCTTCACATTGACTGGCTATATTGTATTTGGATAATAAGGAGAATCAGAATATATGAGAATACAAAAGAGATTCTATATACCGGCTTTGAGTGCCTGTCTGATGCTTGCCGGCTGTGCACAGAATGCTTCTTCGCAGTCATCTTCTGCGGCTTCTGAAGTCAGCAGTTCCTCGGCAGACAGCTATGAGAACACGCTCTTTTCTTCGGATAAGGTACATACGATCGATATTGAACTGGCGGCCGATGATTGGACAGATCTGAAAGCAAATCCAACGGACAAGACCAAGTATCAGGCAGATATCACGATCGATGGCGAAACAGTCAAGGATGTTTCTTTTGCTACAAAGGGAAATACAAGTCTGAATGCGGTGGCGCAGGATGAGGATTCTGACCGCTACAGTTTTAAAGTGAACTTTGGCAAGTATGTCGATGGGCAGACATATCATCGTCTGGATAAACTGAATCTGAACAACATCTATGCCGATGCAACATACATGAAAGATTATCTGAGCTATCAGATATTTGAAGCAGCTGGCTTAGAAAGCCCTTTGACCAGCTATGTCTGGCTGACGGTCAATGGCGAAGATGCAGGACTGTACTTGGCCATTGAAGATATCAGCGATGCCTACTTAGATAGGACAGAGGATGGCGAAGGACAGCTGTATAAGCCGGAGACGGAACAGCTTGCCAATATGACAGATACAGACAAACAGGGCAGCCAGCAGATGCCGCAGAACAATGACGGAAATACGGCACCTTCGGGCGATGCCAATCAGAAGACACCGCCTAGCGATGGTCAGGCTCCTGCCATGCCAAGCGAAGCTCCGGACAGCACAGATAACAATGCACCGCAGAACTTCGGCGGTCAGAATAACGACGGCGGGAATATGCCAGGCGGTATGGGAAGCAGCGACAGCGGTGCATCTCTGAAGTATACCGATGATTCCATTGACAGCTATTCTGATATCTTTGACAATGCAGAGACAGACGCATCTGATACCGATAAGCAGCGCGTCATCACTGCTTTGAAAGAACTGTCAGAAGGGGACGCTGAAGGCTCCGTTGATACGGACAGCGTGATTGCATACTTTGCGGCCCACAACTTTGTGATGAACTATGACAGTTATACGGGAAATATGCTGCATAACTATTATCTGTATGAGAATGATGGAAAACTTTCGATGATCCCATGGGATTACAATCTGGCCTTCGGTGCCTTTATGAATCAGAATGGCGGCAGTACATCAAGCGATGCGACGTACATCGTCAACTATGGCATTGATTCGCCATTGAATGGTGCATCAGAAGCAGACCGTCCGATGTGGAGCTGGATCTCCAGCAATGATACCTATCTGCAGAAGTATCATGAAGTGATGAAAAATCTGATCACTGCTTACTTTGATGCTGGCAAATTTGAAGAACAGATCAATGCTGTATATGAAATGATCCTTCCATATGTTGAAAAGGATACCAATGGCTTTTATGATGCAGAAGAATTCAAGACAGCATTTTCAACTTTGAAAACATTCTGTAAAAAAAGAGCTGAAAGCATAAGCCTTCAGCTGAATGGATCACTTTCGACGATAACAGATGAGCAGACAGACAGTGCGAAAATAGACGCATCCGATATTTCTATCAGTGATATGGGAACACAGAGCGGCGCAGGCACAGACGCACCGCAGGAAAGCCATCAGAATATCACAGGAATATAAGGATAAGATGATCCCTGTCTGCATGTATGAGAAGATGCACATCGTTTTATATCAGCAGTATCTTCTGAAAGTGTTTCTGAGGGGCTTGAACAGTAGCAGAGATAAAAGCTAACAAGATCAATGCAGAATGAATATTTTATTGCTGCTGCATATATTTTCTGATCGTATGCAATACACTGTTTTCACTGTTGGATCCAATGATGTCAGTGAATGCTTCTTTTACATCAGGATGTGCATTCGCTACCGCAAATGAGTGCTCTGCGTAATCCTTCATTGAAATATCATTGAGATAATCTCCAAATACAATCGTTTCTTCTCGGCGGATCCCAAGTGCTTTCTGCAGTTCATGAATGCCCGTTCCCTTTGATATATTTGGATTGAATATATCGATCCAGACATATGCGGTGACTTTTACTGTAATTGGACCGTTGAATTGTGCGAAATATGGATAGATATTCTTTTCAATATCATCAAAGTACAGCAGAGCAATTTTAATGATTGGTTCAGGAAAGCCAGTCAAATCATCCAATAGTATCCAGGAAGGATAGTACTTATGCAGTTCATCGATTGTTCTTTCATCCAGCACACTGTCTTTCGAAAGATAGGCATTGTCAGCTGCACACAGAACTGGGATCAGGTTAGGATGTTTCTTTGCTTCGGCAATTACAGGGAGCAGAAGACTTTGTTCCGGTGCGGTTAAAAAAAGTTTCTTTCCTTGATAAACAACAAAAGATCCATTATCAGAAATTGCCGCAATTTTTTTCATATCATCCTGGATGGGCATGCGTATTCCTGTCTGTCCGCGTCCGCTCGCGGCAGCAAATATACAATTCTTTTCTTCCATCAGATCAAGAACTTCATGGAAATCATCTGGCAGTTTTCCTTCTGGATCAAGAAGACATCCATCCATATCACTTACAGCAAGTTTGATCATGTTCATTCCTCATTTCCTGATACAGTATATCAAGGCATTTTTTCTCATTGCAACAATATATGAAAAAAGGCGAGAGTTCGCCTTTTTTGTGTACATTGAATATCAGTCATCATTCCTTGGCTTCATGGTTGGGAAGAGCAGAACGTCCCTGATAGAATCCTGACCT
>JAAYWN010000021.1 GCA_012516665.1 Erysipelotrichaceae bacterium | reverse complement strand
TTACAGACAAGCTTCATGAGCTCTTTGGATTCCATACAGACAGGCAGATCATCACAAAGAAGACAATGCGCAATATTATAAAAAAATCCAAGAATAAATAGTGGTTACTACATATCGCTGCATAACACAAAGCACCCAGAATCAGCTTAGCCACACTGTTTCTGAGTGTTTTTATGTTATCCAACTGTCAAAGATGGGAGTATAACGGATTTGCTGATGACATGAAATAACGCGTTTGTGAGTATTGATATGCATAGAGATGTATCCCTTTAATATAAAGAAAAAATCATGACATTGAAAATATCTTTCATGATTAGATATGGAAAAGCATGTAGAATATGCATTATGTAAATTGTTACATCTCATAATAGAAAATAAGTTACAATGAAAATGAAAATAATGAAAAAATAATTGACTTGTGTTTTCATTCTGCGTAAACTGTGTTTATAAATTCTGAAAGGGGGAATTTAAATGTCTGGTTTGAAAAAGACACTGACTTCAGTGATGGCACTGGCAATGCTTGCCGGCTGCTCATCAAATACAGCTGCTTCATCAACAACTTCAGCAAGTTCAGGTTCTGCAGGCAATGACAAGACGGTTACTGTCGCCTTCGATGCGGATTTGAATACGATGGACTACCACATTGCAACAGATGGAAACTCCTTCATCATGCAGTCGATGTGCATGTCCGGTCTAACAGAATTGGATGCAAAGGGCGTAGCTCAGCCTGAATTGGCAGAGAGCTGGGATGTGAGCTCTGATGGATTGACGTATACATTCCATTTGGCAGATGCTAAGTGGTCCAATGGCGAGGCAGTTACCGCAAATGACTTCGTCTATGGCTGGCAGAGATTGGACGATCCGACCACAGCATCTGAGTATGCTTTCATCCTGGATACGATCCATGTCAAGAATGCGGCAGATGTCAATGCCGGCAAGATGGATAAATCACAGCTTGGGGTAAAGGCAGTTGATGATAAGACGTTTGAAGTTGATCTGACATTGCCATGCGACTTCTTATTAGGATTGATGGCATTCCCATCTTTCTTCCCATTGAATCAGAAATTCTACGAATCAAAGGGCGATCAGTTCGCCATCAGCACCAGCGGCCTGCTGTATTGCGGACCTTATACGATGACTGAATTCACTTCTGGTTCACAGTATGTATTTACTAAGAATGCGGATTATTTCAAGGCAAGTGAAACTTCATCCGAAGCAAATACAGTTGTCTTCAAGTATCTGCAGGATACACAGTCTGCCATGCTTGACTATCAGTCCGGCAATCTGGATGTTGTAAAGCTGCAGGGCGAACAGGTCGATCAGTATAAGGATTCGGAAGGATTCACCAATAAGATGACGGGCTATCTCTGGTATCTGGAACCGAATTTCGATACAAGCAAATATGCCGGCAATGCAGATTTCAAGAATCTGAATCTGAGAAAAGCGATGAGCTTTGCCATTGATCGCGCAACGATCTGCAGCAATGTCCTGAAGGATGGCTCGGTAGCTGCGGAAGGTATCATTCCGGAAGAACTTTCTACCGGACCGGATGGCAAGGATTACCGTGAATCTGCTGGCAAGCTGATCGATTATGATGAAACAAAGGCAAAGGAATACTATCAGAAGGCAGTTGAAGAATTAGGCCATCAGGTATCCTTCGAACTTCTGTTTGAAGACAGTGAAGCTTCGAAAGCAGTTGCAGAGTATGTACAGTCCAATCTGGAAACTATCGGCATGACAGTCACTTTGGTATCAAAGCCAAAGAAGACAAGACTTGAGCTCATGAAGGATCAGAATTTCCAGGTAGCTCTGACAAGATGGGGACCAGATTATGCTGACCCTGAAACATATATGGATCTGTTCCTGACAGACAATACATCCAATAACTATGGACGTTATTCAAGCGCAGCATACGATGCATTGGTCACAAAGGCTGATTCCGGCGAAGATGCAACTGATTCTTCAAAGCGCTGGAAGGATTATCAGGATGCTGAAAAGATCCTGGTCGATACAGATCTCGGTGTCATTCCTGTTTATCAGAATGGCGGCGCAATGATGATCAACAAGGACGTAACAGGAATTGAATTCCACAGCGCCGGTGTTGACTCCTACCGTCATATGACAAAGAACTGAACAAAAGTCAATTGATATGTAAGAGCGGCAAGTGCCGCTCTTACGCTGTTTATTTTAGAAAGGGGAATCATGTCGAAATATATACTGAAGAGAATCCTGATTGCTTTGGCAACGATGACGGTCATTTTATTTGTCTTGTTCCTGATGATGGATCTGATGCCTGGCTCACCATTCAATGATGAAAAACTGACAGAATCTCAGAAGCTGCTGCTGTATGCAAAATATGGTCTGGATCAGCCTTTCCTTGTTCGCTTTGGCAATTATTTTGTCAATATGCTGAAGGGAGACCTGGGTGTATCCTATGTCATCAGCAAGAATAAGGCTGTATCAGAACTGGTTGCCGGACCGCTGTGGCTGTCCATCAAGATCGGCTTCTTTGCCATGGTGATCGGTACTGTCTTAGGACTTCTGTTAGGCATCGCAGCTGCCTTGAAACATAATACATGGATCGATACGCTGTGCTCTGTCATTGCCATCATCGGTGTATCGGTGCCGTCCTATGTCTTCGCACTGCTGTTAGCATACTATATTGGCTTTAAGCTCCATTGGACACCGATCCTGTACAATGCTAATAATTCAGTTGCTTCCAGCATTCTGCCGGTCGTTGCCTTAGCAATGTTCCCAATTGCCAATATTTCACGCTTTACGCGTTCTGAAATGATCGATGTACTGAATTCGGATTATATTCTCTTAGTTCAGGCCAAGGGCGTCCCGCAGGGACAGCTGATCCGCAAGCATGCGCTTCGCAATACACTGATCCCGATTGTTACTATTATGGGCCCGCTGCTCGTCAATCTGCTGACTGGATCCATGGTCGTTGAAAAAGTGTTCGGCATTCCCGGTATCGGTATGCTGATGGTCAATGCGATTACGAATAATGATTACAACCTTGTCATTGCATGTGCCTTTGTTTATTCCGCCATGTATATTGTGATGATGCTGGTATTGGATATTCTGTACGGTGTGATCGACCCTCGGATCCGTGTCGCAAAGGAGGGAAACTGATATGTCTGAAAATATGGCTGATAAGCACATGCCGATCATAGAAAATGACTATGATAAAGAAGACTTTGTCTTTGTCCAGAAGAATGAAGTGCTGACGGATAAAGAATATGCAGATACCTCGTATTTAAAAGATGTATGGTCGCATTTTAAAAAGAATAAAGGTGCCTTGATCGGTCTGATCATCATTGCGATCATTATTCTCTTTGCCATCATCGGTCCAATGATCTCCGGCTATTCTTATAAAGAGATCAATATTCAGTATCAGAATCTTTCTCCGAAGATCCCTGGTCTAGGCTGGCTCGGCTTTTCCGGGACCCAGAAAGGCGTTGATATCTACGCTCAGAAGGGCTTCTCTGATCTTGCTTTCTGGTTCGGTACAGATACCCAAGGCCGCGACTTGTTTACCAGGGTCTGGGAAGGTACCAGAATTTCTTTGATCATTGCGCTGAGTGCTGTATTGATCGATGTATTTATCGGTATGTCCTATGGCTTGATCTCCGGCTATTTCGGCGGCAAGGTCGATATGGTCATGCAGAGAATTGCTGAGATCCTCAATGGCATTCCGACTCTGGTCGTTGTAACACTGCTCGGCTTAGTGCTTCCTTCCGGCATGATATCGATCATCTTTGCTTTGATGATCACCGGCTGGATCGGAATGTCGCGGATTGCGCGCGCCGAAGTACTGAAGCTGAAGGAAAGTGAATACATTCTGGCATCTCGTACTCTGGGTGCGAAGGATTTCGCTATCATCTTCAAGGACATCATGCCGAATATCTTTGGGCAGATCATTGTCATGTCCATGTTCTCTATCCCAAATGCCATCTTTACAGAAGCATTCCTTTCCTTTATCGGACTTGGCATCACTCCTCCGATGGCTTCATTGGGATCCTTGATCGCGGAAGGATATAAATCGTTTACTGTCTACCCATACATGATCGCCGCACCGATCATTGTCTTAGCGCTGCTGATGCTCAGCTTCAACTTATTTGCGGATGGGATCCGGGATGCCTTTGACCCGAATCAGAAACAGAGATAGGAGGACAATACAATGAGCACAAAAAGAAATAAAGAAGACAGAGTCCTCTCTGTACGCAATCTGAATATCTCATTTGAAACGACCGCAGGTACGATCCATGCGATCCGCGGTGTACGTATGGATCTGTTCAAAGGAGAGACGATTGCCATTGTCGGTGAATCTGGATCCGGCAAATCAGTTACCGTAAAAACGATCATGGGCATCTTAGCTTCCAATGGAAAGATTGAAAGCGGAAGCATCAAGTATACATATACCAATGAGCAGGGCCAAAAAGAAACGGTCGATATGACGAAGCTCTCACAGAAACAGATCCGCTATCGCTTTAACGGCAAGCATATTGCCATGGTCTTCCAGGATCCGATGACTTCGCTGGATCCGACCATGACGATCGGCAGACAGATCATGGAACCGATGATCCTGCATGATCATCTGAGCAAAGAAGCAGCAGCATCGAAGACGTGCGATCTGCTGAAGGAAGTAGGCATTGATGATCCGGTCAAGAGATTTAAAGAATACCCTCATCAGCTGTCCGGCGGCATGCGGCAGAGAGTCGTGATTGCGATTGCCTTAGCATGCGATCCGGATATTCTGATCTGCGATGAACCGACAACAGCGCTCGATGTAACGATTCAGGCAAAGATCCTGGAACTGATCAAGAAGATCCAGAATGAAAAGAATATTTCTGTCATCTATATTACGCACGATTTAGGGGTCGTTGCGAAAGTAGCTGACTATGTCGATGTCATGTATGCCGGAAGAATTGTCGAAAAAGGGCAGATCGATGAGGTATTCTATGATCCGCGCCATCCGTATACATGGGGCTTATTGGCATCCATGCCGGATACCGACACCGATTCCAAGAGACTGTTTGCCATTCCGGGAACGCCGCCGAATTTATTTGATGAAGTTGTCGGCGATGCCTTTGCGCCAAGAAACCCATATGCACTGAAGATCGACTATGAAGCAGAACCGCCGATGTTCGATGTCGGCGGACAGCACAGAGTTGCTTCCTGGCTCTGCGATCCAAGAGCACCGAAGGTAGAAATGCCGGAACAGCTCGTTGAGCGTTTGGCAAAGATGAAGAAGGAGGCAGCTCAATATGACGCAGGCAAATTCTGAAGTACAGCCGCTTCTTCATGTAGAAAATCTAAAGCAGTATTTTAAGATCACCCGCACTTATACAACAAAGGCAGTTGATGGTATCAGCTTCGATATTTATCCGGGGGAGACATATGGTCTGGTCGGCGAATCGGGATCTGGCAAATCAACGACCGGCCGCGCTATTATCCGCCTTTATACACCGACGGATGGAAAGATCGTCTTTGACGGTCATGATATCGGCCGCAAAAAGCTTGCGAAAGAGGATGAAGCATACCTCAGACAGAATATGCAGATGATCTTCCAAGATCCGATGGCATGCCTGAACCCGCGTAAAAAGGTCAAGGAGATCATTTCGCAGGGACTGATGATCCATCATATGTATACCTCGAAGAAAGATCTTGATGATAAAGTCTATGCGATCTTGGATAAGGTCGGCCTGTCTCGAGAACAGGCGACCCGCTATCCGCAGCAGTTCTCCGGCGGTCAGAGGCAGCGTATCGGTATTGCCAGAGCTCTGATCATGAATCCAAAACTGGTGATCGCAGATGAAGCTATCTCTGCTCTGGATGTATCTATTCAGGCTCAGGTCGTCAATCTGATGAAAGATCTGCAGGATGAAATGGGCATTACCTATCTGTTCATTGCGCATGACTTATCGATGGTCAAATATATTTCTGACCGCATCGGTGTCATGCATCTGGGATATATTGTTGAGACCGGAACGACCGACGAGATCTTCACCAATCCGATCCACCCATATACCAGATCGCTCCTGTCGGCGATCCCGCATCCTAATCCAGTTGTGGAAAAGAAGAGAGTTGCGCTGACCTATGACAAGAACAAAGAAGGCGTTGATTATGCGGCTGGTATCATACATAAGCTGACACCGACGCATTCTGTCTTGGCAACAGAGGAAGAGTTTGCTAAGTGGGCATCAGAAAAATTTGAAGTGTAACTAATAAGAGCTGACTGTACGACAAAGGTCAGCTTTTGTAATGAATCAGATGCGATCTGCTTCTTTCACAAAAGGCAATCTGTTAAACTATTGCTGTAAAGGGGATCGAGATATGCATATTCCAGATAATTACTTAAGTCCTGAAACATGTGCAGTCATGGCGGCTGCATCGATACCGGTCTTGGCAATATCTGTCTATAAGGTCAAAAAGGAACTGAAGCCGGAAAAGATCTCAAAGCTTGGTGCGGCAGCAGCCTTTTCTTTCCTGGGCATGATGTTCAATATTCCTCTGCCAGGCGGATCGACAGGACATGCGGTCGGCGGTACTTTGATCGCTTTGATCTTAGGACCGTATGCGGCCTGCTTAGCAGTGTCGGCTGCTTTGATCCTGCAGGCTCTGCTTTTTGGGGATGGCGGGATCCTGTCCTTAGGCGCAAATATATTCAATATGGCAATTGTCATGCCGTTTGCCGGCTATTATGCTTCTCAGCTGCTGAAGAAAATATTTCATGGCAAGAAGGGAGAACTGATTGCCGGAAGCCTTGGTTCCTATATCGGCATCAACTTGGCAGCACTCTGCGCAGCCATTGAATTCGGTATCCAGCCGGCTCTGTTCCACGATGCTTTAGGCAATGCCCTGTACTGTCCATATCCGCTCAGTGTTTCGGTCCCGGCAATGATGATCGGACATCTGACAGTCTTCGGTCTTGCTGAGGCCATCTTTACAGCAGCTCTGTATTCCTTTATTCGTTCGGCGGCTCCGGAGATGATGAAAGATACCGTGCAGGAAAAGATTTCAAAGCCTCTTGCTGTTCTGATCGGTGCATTGATCACAGCAGTTCCTTTAGGACTGTTAGCAGAGGGCACTGCTTGGGGAGAGTGGGGCATCGATGAGATTGCTTCTGCCGGTGCTGGTCCTCTGCCGGCTGGTATGGCCAATGGTTTTGCTTGGCAGGCACTGCTGCCGGATTACTCTTTTGCCAGCATACCGGATTGGCTGGGCTATGTGCTGTCTGCAGCAGCAGGTGCAGCAATCTGTATGATCCTGTTCAAATTGATCAGTACGGCTGTGAGAAAGAAAAGAACTTTAGATGCTTGATAAAGAATTGATGAAAATGATCTCATCGGTAAGCCGCAGAGATCGACATGAGCATCATGAACATAGCCTGATCCATCCTCTTTTTCGGATTGGTACGGCTTTTTTATGCATTCTGCTGTGTGCGCTTTCAAGAAATGCGGTCTTTACATGTATCGTCCTGATTGCTGAAATATGCGAGCTTTCTTTGCTGAAGGCAGCGACGATCAAACGCATTCTGTCCGCTGTATTTCCAGCTGTTCTCTTTGCTTTTCTGATCATGCTGCCGGCGGTCTTTTTAAGCAGCCCAGCTTCCGCATTGACGATCTCGATGAAAGCAGCAGCCAGTATCACGCTGCTGGCTTTGATCAATGCCGAAACAGATTGGAAAGAGATCACGGCATGCTTAGCCATGATGCATGTTCCGGGCATCGTGATCTTTATCATGGACAGTACGATAAACTTTCTTGTCCTGCTTTCTCATTTCGCCAATCAGATGCTGGAAGCAATCCAGGTCAGAGCGGTCGGCAGATCCAGCTGGAAGGAATCACAGATCGGCGGGGTACTGGGCACGGTTTATTTAAAATCACAGAAGATGGCAGATGCAGCTGGCGAAGCAATGATATGCCGCGGCTTTGCGGGTGAATATCAGATCTATGAGCATCGCATCCTGCATTGGCTGGACTGGATCTATCTGTCTGTACCGTCTGCAGCTGCGGTACTTTTTATACTATTGGAGAAACTATGATCGAACTGAAGAATATTACCTATGCGTATGGAACGCGGCTTGTACTGGATCATATTTCAGTATGCTTTCCTGATGAGAAATGCACCTGTATTGACGGCCCCAACGGCTGCGGCAAATCCACTTTGTTCCGGGTCCTCAGCGGTCTGATCTTTCCTGACAGCGGATCCTATTCTCTTGATGGCGATGAGATCACGCAGAAGAAACTGAAGCAGAAATCATATATGCATGCATTCTATCAGAAGATCGGCTATGTTTTTCAGGACTCCGATGCTCAGCTGTTTACCCGAAGCGTGGAAGATGAAATAGCTTTCGGTCTTTACCAGCTGGCATATGATCCTGTCCGCATCCATGAGATCACCGAAAAATATATTTCTTTAATGGATCTGAACGAAGTGCGCCGTCAGGCACCTTTCACCCTGTCCACAGGTGAAAAGAAACGCACTGCTTTGGCTGCCGTTCTGGCAATGGATCCCAAGATCATTATCTTGGATGAGCCGACAGCTTCTTTGGATGAAGATGGTCAGACATGGCTGATTGCTTTTCTTCAGCAGCTGAAGAAAGAAAAGAAAACCATCATCCTTTCTTCCCATCAGCCGGAAGTGATTGCGGCCCTTGCCGACCGCACGGTAAAGATCAATAAGCTTCATCAGATTGTTCCAAATCCTGAAAACAAAGCGTGAATCATGAATCCTTCTATCTTTTCCGGAACCAAGCATGTATCATATCCATGTTATTTAAGGGAGGTTCCTAGATGAGCAGAGAAAGCAGAACAGTGATTGGCTTCAGCTTGCTGGATGGCCTGTATTGGGCTTTCTATGCGGTATTTGTTGGTTTTATTGCTACCTATCTGCTTGCCTGCGGAATATCCAATTCTATTCTGAGCATTCTCTTAGCTGTCTTTATGGCCTGCTCCTTTGCCGGAGCTTTTTTCTGGGGCGGACTGTGCGATCGCCATCATACAAATAAAAAAGTATTTCTGCCGGAATTTATCGGTTCTGTCATCCTTTCCCTGATCATTTTCTTTTTAGCAAAAGTGAATCTGTGGATCGCGGCAGGACTGTATCCTCTTTTCGGTTTTTTCTCGGCACCGCTTGGCTCGAACTTAGATGCATGGATGATCAAAAGATTTCATAAAGATGCTGGCATGTATGGCAAGGCAAGAGCAGTGGGCTCCTTTGGATATGCTGCAGCAGCTTTGGTCATCGGTCTGCTGATCGTGCAGGTCGGCTATATTGTCATGCCGATCGGTATTGTGATCTGTGCTGTTCCCGTTGCTTTATTGGCCTCGGCCATGAAAGAGGATCCTTATCCTCAGACATGCGAGCATATTGAACATGTGAATGCTTCCGCTCTTCTGAAGATCAGACCATATATCTATATGATCGTGATCCTATTTCTGACCGGACTTGCCTGTGCCCCGATCAACAATCTGAAGATCGTGATCATGCAGAGCGTCGGCGGCGATGTCGGGATGCTTGGTATTGATTCCTTTATCGGCACAACGATCCAGGCTGTCTTTATCTTTGCTTCCGGCAGACTGAAGAGAATACCGCCGTATGTGCGGCTGATCATGATGACAATGTTTGCCTTGTTCGATATGGTCCTGATCGTGACCGCCGGCAGTCCGGTGATGGTCATTATCGGGTCTGTGATGTGGAATGCCTCCTATGGGGTGATGCTGCCGACCGTCAGAGAGATCACCGAAAAGAATGTGCACGGTGCCCTGAAGAATACAGCGCATGCAATGGCAGATGCTGTTTACAGCAGTTTTGCCGGTATTGTTGCTTTGATCTACAGCGGTTTTATGATGGATTCTTTTGGCGCTCGTTCGGTTGCCGTTTTGGGCATGGTCATTATGATCCTGCCTACGGTCATGGCATTTTTTGCTTTATTTCAAGGCAGGAAGACCCGCGGAGACGTGAACTAGTCTATGCACTGTACGGCAATCTGCGCTAAAATTAAATCACAAAGAGGAAAATTGGCATGGAAAACTTTGCAGAGATCCATAAGAATTTCGGCTTTGGCTGTATGCGATTGCCAAAGCTCGCATCCGGTGCTATTGATAACGAACAGTTCAAGCAGATGATTGCCTGCTTTTTAGAAAATGGTTTTAATTATTTTGATACGGCACATGGATATCTGGATGGCCGATCTGAGATCGCTCTGCGTGAATGCCTGACTTCAAAGTATCCCCGTACCAACTATATTCTTACAGATAAGCTGACGGGAAGTTTTTTTAAGAAAGAGGAAGATATTCGTCCGCTTTTTGCCAATCAGCTGAAATGTACGGGCGTGGATTATTTTGACTTTTATCTGATGCATGCACAGAACAGTCATGAATTTAAAAAATTTAAAGAATGCCATGCCTATGAAACAGCGTTTGCTCTGAAGAAAGAAGGAAAGATACGGCATGTGGGCATTTCTTTCCATGACAAAGCAGAAGTGCTGGAACAGATCCTTACGGAATATCCTGAGATCGAGATCGTGCAGATCCAATTCAATTATCTAGATTATGAAGATCCATCGGTAGAATCGCGGCGTGTATATGAAGTGTGCGAAAAGTATGCGAAACCTGTTCTTGTGATGGAACCGGTCAAAGGCGGCAGCTTAG
Organism: Erysipelotrichaceae bacterium; assembly: GCA_012516665.1. GTDB lineage: Bacteria > Bacillota_I > Bacilli_A > Erysipelotrichales > Erysipelotrichaceae > Bulleidia. Next base: position 56 of record JAAYWN010000021.1, on the reverse strand, counting down.
TCCATCTGCCCCAGGATGCTCAAGTCATCATGAATGCTCTCCCGGCGGCATCCAAT
>JAAYWN010000020.1 GCA_012516665.1 Erysipelotrichaceae bacterium | reverse complement strand
ATTGGAAGATGGTACAAGCTGCTTATGAGTATAAGACCTGGAAGAAAGGTGCTAGACAGATACGCGATCGGATTAAGAGAGACTTCGGAGTAACCATGAATCTGAAGAAAGTGCGCCGTATCATGAAAAGACATGGACTGTTCTGCACCATACGCAAGAAAGATCCAATAAAAGCAATGATGAAAGCTCAGCAGACAAACAGGATCTATCCTAACACTCTGCAGAGGCAGTTCCGTCAGGGGGCAGCTAAGAAAGTCCTTTTGACAGATATTACTTATCTCACTTATGGTGCTCAGAAGCGGGCATATCTATCTACGATCAAAGATGCGACCACGAAAATGATATTAGCATCACAAGTCTCCTTAACACTGGACGTAGGATTTGTATTAAAGACGATTCAGCAGCTTCTGGATATGTGGCATGGAGAACTTGATTGCAAGGTAATGATTCATTCGGATCAAGGTGTTCATTATACGTGCAGCTCTTATCAGGAACTGTTGAAACTTCATAACATCAATCAGGATATGAGCCGCCGTGGCAATTGTTGGGACAATGCGCCACAGGAATCATTCCATGCAGTATTAAAAACCGAAATGGATTTAAAGAAATATCATACATACGAAGAGCTTTCAGATGGAATCATCAGTTACATAAATTACTACAACTATGAACGAGGACAGAAAGATCTGAATTGGAAGACCCCATATGAATATGATAAACATCTCGCTTCACCAATTAAGTACTTTCCGGTTCTGTATCTGCCTTCAGCAATATATGCATAAAGAAAACCAGAAGAATTTCTTCCTCTGGTAAAAGCATTCTTTAATTAACCTGTCCTTGACTTGGGGTACAGTTTAGTACAGAGCGGCCTTTTTCATGCATGTATGTTTTTACTTTTTTTTCTTCTTCAGAAAATAGAACAGACATCCGGCAAAGCAGCCGAGGGCAATTGCCCCGACGATGTACAGGACGGTATGGTCAGAAACAGAAGCTGTTTCCGCGGAAGAGGCACTGCTGGATGCCGTACTGGATGAAGAAGCTGAAGATGTATTGACCACCGCATTCTGCGTGAAGGATGTCGATGTGCCATAAGCAGCGTCAAAACCAGTGCGGTCAATATAGGATGTGGATACTTCATTATCGCTGGCTGTCGTTACCGCTGTACTGTAGGAACCAGTCACAGTGACCGTATAGGAAGAATCTCCTTTGACGGCCGTCTCGCCATTGGCAATGATCGTAACGGTCTTTCCTTCGCTGTCAACGATCTTTGATCCTGTTTCTGCATGCAGTGCAGATACGGTCGAATTCCCGGTAACGATCCAGGATGAATCGCTGCTGAGATTGACCGTGATCGGTGCATCGGTCGTTTTAGTATTGACCGCATTCGTCAGGATCGAGATCGTTCCTGTATAAGATGTACCGTCTAAGAAGTAGGCGTCTAAAGAAGAGATCGTATCCACTTCAATATTGCCCTTCAGGGCCTCGCCAAGGCCTGTAAAGGTCATGGCTGCGCCATTGCTGCCAGCAGTGCCCCAGCTGTTTGCATCATTGCCGGCAATCATCAGCAGATCTGCTTTATCGCTGGCAAAATCCAAGACCGTATTCTTCAATACAATATTTGCTTTGGTATTGGTCAGATAGAACATCGATCCAGAAGTGATCGCACTCTTGAGCGTTGAATCTTCCGCTTGGAACAAAGCTGCACTTCCAGTCGTGCTTTCGGCATCGCCAGATGTTGACTGGTAGATGATAATGCCGTCCGCAACAGGATCAGAAGCTGTTTTAGAAGTAATAGATGAAGTCAGCGAAGAGTTCTTGATCAGGATCGTATTCAGTCCTTCCATGCCGGCGATCTGCGAACGGGACGCTGTTCCGGTCACATTGTCGACTTCAATATCGCCGGTCGAATACAGCAGCGGCGATCCGCTGCCATTGGTCTGCAGAGCAGAATTGGTCAGTGAGACATTGCCGCCGCCTCTGTCTGTGGCTGCGGCTGCGCAATGATCTCCCTGTGTTGTGATATTTGTTTGGTCTGCAATGATCGTACCGCCGTAAGTAGCATCCAATCCTCTGCTGTTGTCGGCACTTGTGGTGATGGTATCTTTATAGGCATATACGGTGCCGCTGTCTGTTGCGAAGATGCCGTTGGATCCTGCGGACGCTGCATTCAAGGTGCTGTTGGATATCTTCGACAGCGAACTGCTGCCAATTGTCAAAGCAATTGAATTGATACCATAGAAGTTGCAGTTATCCCCATTTGTATCATCGCCGCTCTTCTCTAAGGAAGCACCGTCGATGGTCAATGTACCGCCATTCTTTGCCAAGGCTGTATTCTGATCCGCTGTATCCGCTGTATATGATTTTTCACTTGCTGTAACAGATGTTCCATCGGCACTGAACGCACCGCTTGTTTCCCCTGTATAGTCATAAGTCTGCGTATTGGCACCGCCTCCGCCGCTTGGCATATCCGGAGGTGTTCCGCCTTCCATTCCGCTTGGTGGGGTACCACCATTATTTCCGCCGGGCTGACCGCCCTCTCCTTCTGCCAGGATGGAGATCCCGCTCAGGCTCAAAGCAGATACGATCGTGCTGCTGACAAGCAATGCTTTCCATGTTCTCTGTCTTTTTTCCATCTATCTCACCTCTCTTTCATACTATGTCCAGACTTGCGTCTATGTGTGAACATTCTATGAATGGTATTTTAAATATCCGTGAACAAAGCAAAAAAAACTTCTTTACATAGAGGTTTGAAATCGGTATGATTTTACCCAAAAGGGGAGGATTGGATTATGAAACTAGTTTATGATATAGAATCAAGACCAAAGTTCCATCAGCTGATTATTTTTGCTTTCCAGCAGGTGCTTGCGATCATGGCAGCTACCATTGCTGTACCTCTGATCGTCGGCAATGGCATGAGCACCGCAGCAGCTTTATTCGGTGCCGGTGTCGGCACCCTTGTATACATTCTATTTACCAAACACAAAAGCCCTGTTTTTCTGGGCTCTTCTTTTGCCTTCATCGGATCAATGAGCGCCGCCTTTGCGGGCGCTGTCAGCATCCAGGCAGGCTATATCGGTCTGATCCTAGGTGCCGTCTTTGCTGGATTGGTCTATGTGGCCTTCGCCATTCTGATCAGGACCATCGGCGTATCCTGGGTCGATAAGCTCATGCCGCCGGTCGTTATCGGACCGACTGTTGCCATCATCGGACTGTCCTTAGCATCCAGTGCTGTCAGCAATCTTCAGGTCAGTTCCTATACGGGTGAAAAAACGCAGTGGGCTGTTCTCTGCGGATTGATTGCTCTGCTTGCAACGATGCTCTGCTCTACGTATGGCAAAAAACATGCCAAGATGATCCCTTTCATTATTGGAATCTTAGCTGGATATGCCGTTGCTACGATCCTGACGCTGATTGGCAATGCGACTGGAAATGCATCGCTGCAGATCATTGATTTCTCTGCCTTCACCGCTTTGACCGCCAATGGCGTAACGCTTTCGACTTTCTTCGCCATTCCCGATTTCTCTTTCCTAGAAGCAGCCAAAGGCTTCGCTGGCATCGATGCCGCCTATATCGGTACCGTCGCTGTCGCTTATATCCCTGTTGCTTTCGTTGTCTTTGCTGAACATATTGCGGATCATAAGAACATTTCCAGTATCATCGGCCGTGATCTTCTCAAGGATCCAGGCTTAGATCATACCCTGCTTGGCGATGGCATTGGTTCCATGGTCGGTGCTTTCTTCGGCGGCTGTCCGAACACAACATATGGTGAATCAATTGCCTGTGTTGCCATCACACGGAACGCTTCCGTTGCGACCATTACCTGTGCAGCTTTTGAATGCATCATCATAGCCTTTATTTCTCCCTTTGTTGCTTTCATCTCCAGTATTCCTGCCTGTGTCATGGGCGGTGTATGCATGGCGCTGTATGGCTTCATTGCCGTATCCGGACTGAAGATGGTCCAGAAGATCGATCTGGATGACAACCGCAATCTGTATGTCATCAGTACGATCCTGATTGCCGGTATCGGCGGTCTTTCACTGACCTTCGGCAAGATCACGATCACTTCAATTGCGTGTGCTCTGATCCTTGGCATCATTACTAATAAAGTACTTTCCAAAGAAGCACCGGCACCGGACCAGGATGAAGCTGACAATTGAAATCAAAAGAAAACATGTTAAAATAGCTGTGCAATGCGTTGATGGAGACAGAGCACAAAGCATCCCTGCAAGAGAATCTGGAATGGTGAGATCCAGGTGGAACAGATTGTGTTTGTAAGAACTCCTGAGCATGACCGCAGTCTGCGTTAAAGACAATCAAGAGGCGGCTGATCAAAGCCGTGAATTAGGGTGGTACCACGAACAAGCTCTCGTCCCTATGGGTGAGAGCTTTTATATTGGAGGAGAGTATGGCAGAAGAACTGACAAAAGAACAGAAACAGAAGATCAAAGAACAGCGCCGCAGAGAATTTTTAGCAGCCCATCCGGAATTGGCCGCAAAGCAGAAGGAAGCACAGCAGAAAAAGCAGAAAATAGAGCAGACAAAGAAGCAGATCGTCGAAGCAGTGGATGGTGCTATGCTCAATGATCAGGAAACATCCCGCCGGGATAAGATGAATGATCTCCGTCAGAAAGGCATTGATCCTTTTGGCCAAGCCTTTGAACGGACGCATAATTCAGCCATGATCAAGCAGGCATACGGCAGTCAGAGCGAAGAACAGCTCAATGTCCTGAATGCTCAGGCGACCATTGCCGGACGTATCATGTCCAAGCGCAGAATGGGCAAATTAGGCTTTCTGCATCTGCAGGACCGGGAAGGAAGAATCCAGGTCATTGTGAACCAGCGCATTGTCGGCGATGAAGTCTATGACCTCTTCAAGAGCGCAGATCTCGGTGATATCATCGGCGTAACGGGCAGGATCATGAAGACCCAGGCCGGTGAGCTTTCTGTAGAGTGCACGAAGTATACGCATCTGACCAAGGCTCTGCGTCCGCTGCCGGAGAAATTCCATGGCCTGCAGGATAAAGAAGAAAGATACAGAAGAAGATATCTTGATCTGATCGAGAATGACCAATCCAGAGAAATTGCCATTATCCGACCGAAGATCATCCGCGCCATCCAGCACTGGATGGATGCCCATGGCTATATTGAAGTTGAAACTCCGATCCTGAGCCCAATCTTAGGCGGTGCCAATGCCAAGCCTTTCATCACGCATCACAATGCTTTGGATAAAGACTTCTACTTAAGAATTGCCACAGAACTTCCTTTAAAGAGACTGATCGTCGGCGGCTTGGAAAAGGTCTATGAGATCGGCCGTATCTTCCGAAATGAAGGCATGGATCTGAAGCACAATCCTGAATTCACGACCATGGAAGCATACTGTGCCTACAGCGATCTGGAAGGCATGATGAAAATGAATGAAGAGCTCTTTGAATCGGTTGCCCAGGAAGTATTCAGCCGGACAGAGTTCGAATTCATGGGCAAAACGATTTCTTTAAAGGCTCCCTTCAAGAGATGGAATATGGTCGATGCAGTCAAAGAAGTCACCGGCGTAGATTTCTGGAAACCAATGAGCGTCGAAGAAGCTCTGCAGTTGGCAAAAGAACACAATGTAGAAGTCGCACCTCACCAGAGAACGGTCGGCAATATCATTTCCCTCTTCTTTGATGCCTTCTGCGAAGACAAGATCGAACAGCCTACCTTTGTATGGGGACACCCAATTGAGATTTCCCCATTGGCAAAGAAAGATCCAAAGGATCCAAGATTCACCCAGCGCTTTGAGCTTGAGATCATGGGCATCGAAATGGATAATGCATTTACCGAACTGAATGACCCAATTGATCAGAAGCAGAGATTTGAAAAACAGCTGGAAGCCAAAGCCAGCGGTGATGAAGAAGCATCCGAAATGGATGAAGACTATGTCGAAGCACTGGAATACGGACTGCCTCCTACCGGCGGCATCGGCATGGGCATTGATCGACTGGTCATGCTGCTGACAGGTCAGGATTCTATCAGGGACGTTCTGCTCTTCCCAACCATGAAGCCAAGGAATGATGACTGATATTCAATGTACACAAAAAAGGCGAACTCTCGCCTTTTTTGGCTCTTCATCAATAAGTGTGGGTATATAAATCAGCGTATATGCTGATGTAATAAGCATTTAGGGTATAAAAATGGACATGAATTCCTTATACTGAGTTTTGCGAACAACAGAAAGGGAAAATCATGTCCAACAAAACTCT
>JAAYWN010000194.1 GCA_012516665.1 Erysipelotrichaceae bacterium | reverse complement strand
TGCGATCTTCATAATTTATTCGTAGAATACCTTGCTTAAGAAGTCCTTCGCTCTTTCCGTCTTTGGATCGGCAAAGAATTTTTCGGAAGTATTCTCTTCTACGATCTTACCAGAATCCAAGAAGACAACACGATTTCCAACTTTTCTGGCAAAGCCCATTTCATGGGTGACAACGATCATGGTCATGCCTTGACGGCCAAGATCTTTCATGACCTCCAATACTTCTTTGATCATTTCTGGATCCAATGCGGATGTTGGCTCATCGAACAGCATGACTTCTGGATTCATGCAGAGAGCTCTGGCAATGGCGGCTCTTTGTTTCTGTCCGCCGGACAGTTTGGATGGCCATGCATCATATTTATCAGACAGTCCTACTTTATCGAGATACATCTTGGAAGTCTCTTCTGCTTTTGCTTTATCAATGCCGGCTATTACCTGGGCCAGCATGCAGTTCTCAAGAACTGTTTTATTATTGAAAAGGTTGAAGTGCTGAAAGACAAAGCCCATCTTTTTCCGCTGGGCAGTATAGGCTGCTTTTTTCTTCGGATCCATCAGTTCACCATTCAGGTATACTTCTCCTGTTTCCGGTGTTTCCAGACCATGGATGCAGCGGCACAGCGTGCTCTTGCCTGAACCGGAAGGACCGATCAGGCAGATGATATCACCGTCATTGACGGTAAGATTGATATTATCCAGCGCCTGCAGTTCACCGAATTTCTTAGATAAATGCTTGACTTCAATCATTGACGGCGAACCTCCTTTCGACGCGCTTGGACAGATAAGATGTGATAACAGTCATAAAGAGATACATGATCCCGGCAAGGATCAGCGGATCTAAGTAGTCATAATACTTCTTGCCCAATACCTGGGCAGAATACAGAAGCTCGAGCGCACCGATATTGGAGATCAAAGAACTGTCCTTGATCAGGGTGATGAATTCCGAAACGAGCGGCGGGACAATGCGCTTGAAGGCCTGCGGCAGGATGACCTCTTTCATCATCGTGCCATATCCAATACCAAGAGTGGCACACGCTTCCCACTGTCCCTTATCTACGCCCTGGATGCCGGAACGGATCAGTTCTGCCTGATAGGCACCGGAGTTGAAGCTCAGGGCAAGAATGCCGACAACATAAGGATTGACGCTCAGGCGTGCACCTGTGATCCTTTGGTACAGCACCGGCACACCTAGATAGAAGAACAGGATCTGCAGGAGCATAGGCGTTCCGCGGAACAGCTCAACATAGATATTTGCGATCCAGCGCAGGATCGTCGAACCAATATTTTTTGACTGCGACAGTTTCGCAGCTGCAATCAGGACACCGATGACACAGCCAATCGCTATCGCACCAAGAGCGAGCAATAAACTGTAGCCCGCTCCTTTTAACATAAAGAGAATATTATCAGCAGTAAAGATATCGCTCATGATCGCTTACTTTGCACTGATCCACTTTGCTTTATAGGTATCGTAGTCATCGCTTGCTAAGAAGGCGGCCAATGCCTTGTTTACCGGTGTCATGAGGTCAGTATTGCCTTCCTTGGCAATGACATACACATTTTCATCTAACAGTGATCCATCAAGCTTCTTGAAGTTCCCCGTCGCAACATAATTCTCGGCCACGGCAATATCCAAGATGGCAGCGTCAATGCCGCCGGATTTCAGTGTCTCCATGATGACGCCCATATCTTCAACAGCCTGAACGGTCGCACCTTCAATTTCATTGGCACATGTTTCACCAGTCGAACCAAGCTGTGCACCGATCTTCTTGCCCTTCAGATCATCTTTTGATGAGATCGTGCTGTCAGCAGCGACAACGGCGACCTGAGCACTGTCATAGTAAGGATCAGAGAATAATACTTTCCGATCTTCGGCATAGGTAAAGCCGGAGATGCCTAAGTCTACCTGATCTGTCTGAATAGCAGAAACAATGGTATCAAAGCTCATCTGCTTCCATTCATGCGTATAGTTGTAGCCGTTGTTATCCAGCCAGTTGAAGATCCATTCGCCCATATCATAGTCAAAGCCTTCCAGCTTGCCATCGGCCGTTAAGGAATCAAATGGCGGATAGTCTGGGGAAATGGCAATGACAATGTTCTGCGCAGCTGCAGAAGAAGCAGCAGATGCTGAAGAACTGGATGCTGTACCTGACGAGCAGGCGGTAAGACTGAGTGTGGCTGAAGCAGCGATAGCTGCCTTGAAGATCTGATTGAATGTTTTCATATTTGTTTTCTCCTTTTTCTTTTCGTTATGTCTGTTTTCTGTGTGAAATACGCGGCTGCGTCGACCTTTCATTGGACCACCTCCTCATCAGAAACAAAAAAGCCGCCTTCTGGATATCTCCAGAGACGACTTTGATCGCGGTACCACTCTGATTGCCAGCAATACTATCTGCTGACCTGCTCTATTCCGTTAACGCCGGTATACGTACTTTCCTACTATGAGTTCAGAAAGTCTTCTCCCAAATGCGCTTCTTCGAACCCGTTGCCGCCGGACTTCCACTCTGTTCCGGCTCGCTGATGGACAGGATCAAATACTCTTTTGTTCATCGAAGATAACAGTACTGTAATGTATCAGTTTGGAATTGTCAAACAATATTTTCAAAAATATTTCTGAAAACTATTACATTAAAACATAAGTTCGTCCATAAAAGTGTAAATTCAAGTTATGGAAAGATTTGCAGGATCTCATGCGTATTGTCACAAGGAGCGTGAGACAAGTTGGCAGACCATGGCTGATCAACCTTTACATGCAGCTGAGCGGATCACAGAGTGCTGCCAAAGCAAATAAACACATTTATTTTGCCAAAAATATGATATTCTAATGACAGGGAATGAAGTTCTCCCTAGGAGAGATCCTGAACTGCTGAAACAGCTGATGACTTCTGTATTCGTTTGTATTTTTTCAAATAAATGCGGAAGGCACCAGCTTTTTGTTTCAATGAGGGAGATTCCAATTCAAATGTCAAAAGGAGGACATATGGATTACACAAAAGAAGTAGAGAACATGTGCAAAGTCCACTGCGGCGGACAGCATGGATGTGCCCCGATTCCTGAAGAAGGAAAATGGGTATATTCCAAAGAAATCAAAGATATTTCTGGTTTGACACACGGCGTAGGCTGGTGCGCACCTCAGCAGGGCGCATGCAAGCTGACACTGAACATCAAGCAGGGCATCATTGAAGAAGCACTGATCGAGACGATCGGATGCTCTGGCATGACGCATTCAGCAGCTATGGCTTCAGAAGCAATTGTCGGCAAGACCGCATTGGAAGCTTTGAATACAGATCTTGTCTGCGATGCCATCAACACAGCAATGAGAGAATTGTTCCTGCAGATCGCTTACGGACGTTCCCAGTCTTCATTCTCTGAAAATGGACTGAATATCGGTGCCGGTCTGGAAGATCTGGGCAAGGGCATCCGTTCGCAGATTGGTACAGTCTACAGCACAAAGGCAAAGGGCCCTAGATACCTGGAGCTTGCGGAAGGATATATCAATAAGATCGCGCTGGATGAGAATGATGAGATCATCGGCTATGAATATGTCAATATGGGCAAGTTCATGGAAGCAGTAAAGAGCGGCATGGATGCCAATGAAGCATTGGCCAAGAACAAATCTAGATACGGACGTTATGATGAGGCTGTCAAAGTCATTGACCCTCGTCATGAATAGGAGGAGAACAACATGGCAGAACTATTTGAAAATTATGAGCGTCGTATCGACAAGATCAACGCCGTTTTAAAGCAGTATGGCATCAAGGATGTTCAGGAATGCAAGAAGATCTGTGATGAGGCGGGTGTTGACGCAGCCGGCATGGTCAGAGGGATCCAGACGATCTGCTTTGATGATGCATGCTGGGCATACACGGTCGGTGCAGCCATTGCAATCAAGAAGAATGCCCGTACAGCTAAAGAAGCAGCGAAGGCATTGGGCGAAGGCCTGCAGGCTTTCTGCATTGCCGGATCAGTAGCAGATGACCGCAAGGTCGGCTTAGGACATGGCAATTTAGCAGCGATGCTGCTGGATGATGACACCAAGTGCTTTGCTTTCTTAGCAGGACATGAATCATTTGCAGCTGCGGAAGGTGCCATCGGCATTGCCAAGAATGCATCCAAGGCGCGTACGGAACCATTGAAGGTCATTCTGAACGGCTTGGGCAAAGATGCTGCGAAGATCATTTCCAGGGTCAATGGCTTTACCTATGTTGAGACACAGTTCGACTACTATACAGGAGAACTGCATATCTTATCTGAAACACCATATTCCAAGGGCGAACGTGCAAAGGTACGCTGCTATGGTGCGGATGATGTCCGTGAGGGCGTCGCTATCATGTGGAAGGAAGGCGTTGATGTTTCCATTACCGGAAATTCGACCAATCCGACCCGTTTCCAGCACCCGGTTGCCGGCACCTATAAGAAGGAATGCTGGGAGAAGGGAAAGAAGTACTTCTCGGTTGCATCCGGCGGCGGTACAGGCAGAACACTGCATCCAGATAACATGGCTGCCGGTCCTGCTTCTTACGGCATGACAGATACCATGGGCAGAATGCACAGCGATGCACAGTTTGCCGGAAGCTCTTCCGTTCCAGCACACGTTGAGATGATGGGCTTCATCGGCATGGGCAACAACCCTATGGTCGGTGCCAGTGTCTCGGTAGCCGTTGCTATCCAGGAAGCTGCGAAAGCAGATAAGTTCTAAATACAATAAGAAGAAGCTGCAGTAAGCATGCTCGCATGCAGATGCAGTTTTTTCTTTGATTGCTTTTCATGCAGACCGTGATACACTGAATACGATCATTAGGGGAGCTTGTATAACAGGCTGAGAGGAAGGTATGACCTTCGACCCATATACCTGATTTGGATAATGCCAACGTAGGGACTTTTGTGAGCGTGACGGGAAACTTCCAAATCGGAGGGTTCCCGTATTTTTATTTTAGGAGGTGCATTCATGGTAAAGGTAAACGGTG
>JAAYWN010000193.1 GCA_012516665.1 Erysipelotrichaceae bacterium | reverse complement strand
GAATCATTAGGATGCCGCGGATCACAGCATCGATCAGCTGTCTCTTCAGTACTTTTTTCTGCATGCCCAAAGAGATGCTCAGCATGCTCGTAACAGGACAGATCGTACCCATAAAGCCATCCAGAGCGACCCATTTTACGACCTGAGCAGAAAGTTCCGGATTGCTTGTATAGAATAAAATGTGATAAATATCCTCTGAATATATCATAATGCAAACAGTAGCCGCACTTCCGATAAAAAAGACAATACCGATACATTCAACAATCATTCTGCTGACACGCTTATGATCATGCTTTGTCATAGCTTCTGTCACATGCGGTATCAACGCTGCAATAAAACCAGGCGCAAGAATCTGCGGAATGCTGGTCAGCTTATTGCCGACATAGTTGAATGCGGACAGAATTACATCATTCGTGGCTCCATCATATCCATGCATGCGCAGACCGATCGGCAGAAGAATAGAATAATAGATCTGATCGCAGTAGCCAATCACTGCCGACAGTAGATACGGAACAGCCAAGATCAGCAGTTCGTGCAGAAGTTCTTCATTTCTTACTGACATTGTCTTCTGTACAGCAGCTTTGTCTTTGATCTCTTTGAAATTTCTTTTATCAAAGAAATATATCTGTATAATAGCTGCCGCTGCTGCAATGCTCGTTGAAACGACCGCCGCATACAATGCATAGGTCCGATCCATGTGGAACACATAGACAATCAGATAAGCTGCCGTCAATAAGAAACCAACTCGGATCAGCTGTTCAAATACCTGGGTGAAAGCATATTCGCCCATCTCTTTCCGGCCCTGCCAAAATCCGCGGTAAGCAGAAAGGATCGGCACAAAGAATAAAGCCACTGCCAAAATACGAAGGCAGGCAGCCATAATATGCGTATCCTGCCCTGGGACAATTGCATAAGCAATCCATCCTGACAGAATGATCAATACGATCATACCAAGCAATCCCATCAATCGCAGCAGACGGATCGACATTGTGCGGATCTTCTTTAAGCTCTTGTTGTCATTCAGCACGGTATATTTTGCAACAATCGTACTGATGGCAAAAGGGATGCCCGCCGTAAATACATTCAGAATATACGAATAGATCATATAAGATGTTCCATAATAGCTCATCAAAGCATCAGAAGCTAAAATAGAAGACAGCGGGATCGAATACAAAAGACCAAGCAGCTTGGCAACAAAAAGGCCAGCAGTTCCAATCAGACCGCTCAGCACCAATGAATTCTTTACACGCTTATTTGTTTTGTTCGATTTCTCTGTATTCATCAATATTTTCCTAAAAAATCATTCGATAATATTATACGGCATTGCGCCTGCTTTTACCATGAAAGGCCCATCGAAAAAAGCGGTCCTCCCGCTTTCTCTTATTCTTTGCCGCGCAGCTTCGCAGCTGTCTTCAATAAAAATGGATAGATCTGATCAAAAGCTCGATACATCGGTCGATTCAGACAGATATTGAATTCACCGATATACTCTTCAACATTCATGATCCAATTAGATTTGAACAATGTCAGTCCATCATCCAGCGTACCTTCGACCCCACCGAAGCTGCAGTGATGAATGCCCAGTTCTACGCACCGATCCAGGCACTTGGCATACAGCAGATAGCTTGAATACATTCTCAGGTAATCAGGATTGTTTCCCATATAGAAAAGCTCCATTAATGAATCGTTGTATACAGCCAAGATCCCGCATGTAATGACTTCTTCTTTTCCTTCTCTTTGATAGTCTTTCTGCAGCCGATCATATTCCTTCTGATCATTCTGCAGCCGCTGATGAAGAGCAGACTTTTCTTTTTTCTTCAGGCCTTCCTGCGCCAGCGCATTCTTTTCTTCCGCAATCGAAGCAGAGAGCTTCTTCAGCTGTTTCGGAAAATTCAGCTTGGTGACCATACAGATCGCATGATCGCCATAGACTTTCATCATATGCGCAAAATATTCTTCATTCCGCAGAGCGACCTGCTTGCGCACTTCTGTATAATGCATAGCAATCTCAAAGTCATGGATATATTCAGGACCTTCATAGATCTCGATGCCTTTATGTTCACTCGCACGAATGCATTTAGCTGTTTTATGTTCAAGATGTTCACGATAGTCATCCGTAACATCCATCTCAGCATTGAAACGCGGCTGGGTGCTCTCTTCAATCTTTACGGTATATCCTTTATGTTCCGCTCCGCATTTTTTCAGCAGTTCAATAACATCTGTATTCTGTGCATCGTGCGCTTCATTGCGATCCTTATAAGCATACTTTTTTGAAAGTACGGCTGGATCAAAGCGCAGTGCTATCGCATGAGCCTTTTTAGCTTCTGCCGTCAGATGCTGAAGATAGAATCTTACCAAAGCCTCATTATGGTAGTCCATGACCGGTCCTCTTGGAACATAGAACAATACAGTTCCTAAAGGCATCTTGCGGATCAATACCAATGCTGCTGCCACGATTTTATCATCCTCTGTAACACAGGTGAACAGATGATCCCAGTTCTCTTTGATCTGTGCCCATGGCGTACATTGAAATAAAGTATTCTGCTCCTGCTTCATTACAAATGAATCAATTAAACTTGGATCTGCATCAGAATGAAATTCGTATGACATGATCCCTCCTTCAAATAAAAACACCGATCAACGGTGTTTCTGTCAGTGACGAGTACGGGATTCGGACCCGTGAATGCTGCCTTGAGAGGGCAGTGTGTTAAGCCGCTTCACCAACTCGCCGTCTATCGAAGGAAGATGATCTTCCTTCGAACTTGTTTATAGTACTATACCCTATTCGGGGATGCAACTAAATTTTTACTTTGCAGCTTCCAGCTGTTTCTTTGATGCATCGACAAGATCCTTAAAGGCCTTCTCATCGTGAATAGCAATCTCAGACAGCATCTTTCTGTTAACGTTGATATCAGCTTTCTTCAGTCCATACATGAACTTTGAATAGCTGAGATCGTACATTCTGCAGGCTGCATTGATTCTTGCGATCCACAGCTTGCGCATTTCTCTCTTGGTCTGTTTTCTGCCAATAAAGGAATACTTCTGTGAATGCATTACCTGCTCATTGGCTGTTCTATAAAGAAGATGTTTGCTTCCAAAATAGCCCTTTGCTAACTTTAATACCTTCTTGCGCCGATTGCGCGTTGGTGTTGATCCTTTTACTCTCATCTTAACTTAGCCTCCCTATTAACCCTGCAGAAGCTGCTTATCGCGCTTCATGTCTGTGTCGTTTGCACTTGTGCTCTTAGCCAGATGCATCTTCTGCTTGTGGCTCTTGTTTGCAGCAAAGTGGGAAACATAGTTGTGCTGGACTCTCAGCTTGCCGTTTGCTGTCAGCTTGCAGCGCTTAGCGAAAGTTTTCTTTGTCTTCATTCTGATCTTCTTTGGTTTTTTAGCTTTTGCTTTCATACTTAATCTCCTTTACTTACCTTTTTTGGCGTAAATGTCACAGACATGGTTTTTCCTTCAAGGCTTGGTGCTTTAGCCATTTCTGCGATATCTGAAATCTGCTCCGAGAAATTCTTTAATACTTCACGGCCAACTTCCTGACGAGTGATCATACGTCCGCGGAATTTCATATCAACTCTGACCTTCTGCGAATCTTCCAGCCATTCTCTAGCATGCTTTACCTTCGTGGCAAAATCATGTTCATCAATGACCGGTGAAAGACGAAGCGGCTTCACTTCTGTGACATGCTGATTCTTCTTTGCTTCTCTTTCCTTCTTCTGTGTCTCGAAATGATATTTTCCATAGTCCACAATTTTGCAGACTGGAGTTTCAGCATTCGGGGCAACACATAATAAGTCAAGCTCCATGTCATAGGCTTTCTGCAAAGCCTCGCGACGCATCATCCTGCCCAATTGTTCACCTTTTGGGCCAATGACCAGAACCTCTTTGAAATGAATGTCTTCATTGACAATATCATTTGATTCAGGGCGTCTATTTTTGTTATTCTTAATTCTTCCCAAGCGGACCTCCTCGCAATGAAAAACAGATGCGAAGCGCACCTGTCCAAAATTTCTTACGATCTTTCGGCATACTACCCAAGTCCATCGGACATCAGGTGAGAAGCGGTGCTTCTTCTTTCCGTATTTTCAAATACATATATATTTAACAGCAAAATTCCTTCTGTGTCAACTAAATTTTGAAACCAATTACATTTACTGTAACATCATTTGCTTTAAATCCTGTCATGAACAGAATATTCTCATAGATCTTGTTCTGTACCAATTCACAGGTAGCCGCCACATTTGCACCGTACTTCACTTTAATATCAGCCGCAATATGAAGCTTATTATCATAGATCTTTACGCTCAGCGGGCTGGCAAATCTAGCTTCCGGCACCTTGACAGCATTTTCAATATCATCAATGCTGATCTCAGCGATCGAGCGAAATACCGACTTATTGATGGCAATGATCCCATGATCCTGTTTTTCATTTAATACAACGTAATCCTGTGCCATAGTTTCACCTCGTCCTTATTATATCAGGTCTTTTTTCTTATTGGAAGATAACGATCGTACGATGCGTCAGTTCTGCCATGATCTCTTTCTGATACTTCTGATAAATCTTGATATCAGGATAATCCTTTTCAATCATTTCAACAAAAGTACGGAACATTTCCATGACTTCATGTACCTTTTCTTCATGAATAATGTCTATCTTATCAATTGATACAAGTGACTGGGCCAAGCCGCCGGCCAATTCATCCCTGACTGTATCAGCATCTTTCTGATCATATTTCTGAAAAGTGCTGGCATACCACGTCGGCTGGATCATCAGAAGATGGATGACATGGATGAAGTCCGAAAAATCTTCAATATTGTTGCCAGGCTGAATCGTAAACAGCATGCAGAAGAAAATATGCCACTGAAAATTTTTGTTCAGCTCCTGCTGCCAATAGCCGCCAAGGATATTGCAGAAAGGATCCTTTGAAATATAGGTATGTTCAAGATAGATCTCTTCTTTGAATTCAATACGGGTATCCGTCAGCAGATTCAGCAGCTGCAGATAATCAATCATTCTTTCCGGATTATGCGTTCCATTCAAAAAATCCTTTACGTATATATACTGTGCAAGGATCGCACTGCATTGTTTAAAATCCGTTGCAAAGCCAACGGACTCGACCATTTTTCGATTCATCAGTTCATTGATCGAACGGGCAACAAAGGTCTTGAAGCCCTTCTC
Source organism: Erysipelotrichaceae bacterium (assembly GCA_012516665.1). Taxonomy (GTDB): domain Bacteria; phylum Bacillota_I; class Bacilli_A; order Erysipelotrichales; family Erysipelotrichaceae; genus Bulleidia. The sequence goes on along the minus strand of JAAYWN010000193.1, from coordinate 9,674 downwards.
ATCCATGCCAATCTGGGCCTGCTGCGATTGATAGGAGATCTCGTTGTACATGATTTCAAGCTGCCGGTCCACAACATCAAGATTGTCGCGGATAGCTCCAAGCATATTGCGGTTGAATATATCATACATAATGAAATCAGGGTTCTTATAGACCACCTCATGTTCGATCTCGCTCCAGAATGTATGCACTAAGGATTTGATCTGCAGCTCAAAATTTATCCGTTCTTCATTGAAGGTATAGAAACCATCTATGCGATAGATAGTAAATCCATTTCTCTGCGTCTGCGGCTGTGCCATATGCAGGTTTAGATAAACATTCGGATTGCTCCTGCATTGTGAAAATATCTTTCCATCATCAATAAAGAACTGAAACAGAGAATGATACATCTCAGCTTCATTTCTAATAAAGCGGCATTCTAAAGTGATGCCGATAACATCCGTCAGATTCTTAAGAACATCTTCCGGACTTGTGCAATTCAGATAGAAACGATTGCGGATCAGTTTTTCTCTTAAACTGTCAGAAGATTTGATCCTTGTCCTAATGGAAAGCAAGGTATTGTCATGATCAGCGGCAATCTCTTTAAAGACAGTTTTCAGCTGCCCTTCTGCATATTCAAAAGAAGGACGTTTCAATTCATAGTATTGAATTGCTTCATCAATAAAGCTGAATAGTTCCAGTTCCATAGCATCTCCTTATCTTGTACGCAATTTTTTCGGATATTTATTTTTGATGCACCTGCCATCGCTCTTACCTAAGCCCACTGCAATCCCATGCCAAGTTAAGGCACAGAATCCTTTTTCGCATACGATCGGCAGCTGTTCGCCATGCATGTATTTTGCCAGCATTTCATCGTCCAGTTCCGCTTGAATCCGAAATCTGCTGAGCACGGACATCACCATTGCATGATCCGGTTCGAACCGATTATTTTTTTTGACTTCTCCTAAATATACCTGATATCTGCTGATATGGCATCTGCCGCAGTCATAGAATGGAGCAATGCCGCCATAGATACGATCATTTTTTTGATAAATATTGGGATATGGTTCTGTCAAAATGGCATTGAGCTGTGCTAGGACATCTTTAGAAACTGCTGTCCCCTGCATAAGACGATGCTGGCCTGCACCAGCCTCTCCCCGTTTGTGCATACGGCAGATAAAATGTCCTTCGCCGCCATCCATCGGAAAGATGCGCAGAGCATTTTCTGTACCATATCCGCAGTCAAAAGCATGTCTGCCGAAAGGCACATCGATCGCTTCAATTTCTATATCCTCATGCTGCTGAACCAACCATGCAGCATTCATTTCATCTTCCTGCTTCGAAAATGTACATGTACTGTATACCAATGTTCCGCCAGGTTTCAGGCAGCGATATGCATTCTCCAGGATCTCTTTCTGCAATGCCGCACATTTATCCACATTAGCTTGCGACCAATCATTCACCGCATCTTCGCTTTTGCGGAACATTCCTTCCCCGCTGCACGGTGCATCGCACAGTACGGCATCAAAGAAAGATGGAAATGCATCCGCAAGATCTTTTGTATCCGCATTCAGAATGACCGCATTGGCTGCTCCATTCCGTTCGATATTCTCACTTAAGATCTGGCATCTCTTCCCATTGATCTCATTGGATACCAGCAGGCCCTGATCATGCAGAAGTTCCAATATCTGCGTGCTCTTTGATCCTGGGGCAGCGCAGAGATCTGCCACTGTCATCCCCGGCTGAGGGTCCAATACCGTCACAGCTGCTGATGCACTTGGTTCCTGCATATAGAACATGCCGGAAAGATATGCCGGGGTGAACCCGATGCCTGCTTTAGCATCTGTATAATAGCCATGCTTGGCAAAAGGGCTCTTTTCATGATCTAAGTCCATCCAAGAAAAAAGCTCTTCATCCGTGCACTTCAGCGGATTGACCCGGAAACCTCTCCTTAAGGGACGATCCAGAGATTCTGCATAGGCTTCATATTCATCTTTGAGCATCTCTTTCATGCGCTGCAGATATTCTGGATTCATAATTGTTCAATGATCCTTCTTACACTTCTGGCATCCTGTTCCAGCTGCAGGATCAGATTCTCTTTCGAATGAAATGATCTTTCTTCTCGCATAAAATGGATAAAATCTAAACGTATATTTCTTTCATAGATATCTTCATGGAAATCCAGAAGGTATGCTTCCAAGGAAAGCTCTTGGCGGTAATTGAACGTTGGATTATGCCCTAAATTTGTCATGGCCCGATATTTTTTTCCGCCGATATAGGCAATGCATGCATACACGCCTGGCTTCGGCAGGAGGTATTCTTCTGAATATGCAATATTTGCGGTCGGGAATCCTATCTCTGTACCAATAGCACGGCCATGGATCACTTCACCTTCAATAGAATAGTATGATCCCATCATTGCTGCAGCCTGTTCCATATCGCCATTGACAATGCATTCAGAGATGCGGGTCGAGGAGATCTTTCCGCTTGCATCATCTACTTCCTTGATGATCTTCACTTCATACGGTGCATTCATCTGCAGCATCTCGGCATTTCCTCTGCCCTGTCCGCCATAATGAAAATCAAACCCGCAGATCAGTCCTTTCAGGTTCAGCTTTCCAAGAATATGTTTCTGAAAATCTTCTGGTGCCAGATCTGCCATTTCTTTGGTGAATTGCAGTACAACAATATTTTGGATTCCTAAGGATACCGCTTTATTGATCCGCTGACGGATCGTTGTAATATGCTTCACATCCTTGATCCCTTTTAAAGTTACCCATGGATCTGGATCAAAAGTGATCAAAGCTGTTTCTGTATTTTTTTCTTCAGCTAATTTTACCGTCTCGGCAATCAGGACCTGATGTCCTTTATGCATACCGTCAAAATAACCAATGCATGCACACATCGGGATCTTCGGAACATTTGTATTTTCAGTGCTGAGCATGATCATTCTCATTAAAAAAGGCCTCTTTTGCAATGATACATTCCATCATTCTGTTTTTCATATGCAGCAAGTAATTCATGTCCTTTTACAAAAATAACATGATCACCAACATTTTCTTTAATATAGACATGCTTTCCCTGTCTGACCATTTCAGGCATTCTGCATTCTACGATCTCCCACATTGGATCCAGGATCAGAAAAGGATCAATGATGCTTTCTTTCCCCTCTTCCATCTCTTCTATCGTACATGCATCTTTCACTGAAAGATTTTCAATGCCACGGCGCTCCAAGGCTGTCATTGTGCCGATTTCATTCAGTGCTGCGCAATAATCGCTGATCAGCGTACGAATATATGTGCCAGAAGATACCACCGCATCCATCTCATATACAGTATCATGCAGATGCCGCACAGATAATGAATTGACTGTTACTGTTCTTGGCTGCCGTTCTACTGTTTCACCATTGCGGGCATATTCATAAAGCTTCTTTCCATCTTTCTTGACGGCACTGTACATCGGTGGGATCTGATCGATCGTTCCGGTAAACTTTCTGCAGACTTCATCCAGTTCCTGCTGTGCATGAATATGTGCTTCTTTCTGCTGAATGACACAGCCCCAGATATCTTCAGTATCTGTCTGAATGCCCATTTTAAATTCCGCATGATATTGTTTGTGATCTGAAATGCAGTATGGTACAAGCTTCGTATATTTGCCTAAAAGTACGATCATTAAACCAGTCGCATTGGGATCCAATGTACCTGTATGCCCTGCTTTCTTTTCCTGATAGTGATTGCGTACAGCTCTCACTGCCGCAAACGATGTTGTTTCCTGATCTTTATTCAGTAGTATGACTGCGTCCATAAACGCATTTATTATACCAATTACTTTGACTTAGAGCAAAACCTATGAAATATACATTTAAGCCATACTGTAACTGTTTTCAGAAAACAAATGAAAATGATTCTTGACAACCCATGATTTGTACCCTATAGTACATGCATAAAATAAAACACTCGTATAGAGGTTGCGATGCAGATGAGTACTTCTGGGAGCCGGCAGGCTGAGAACAGTAGGAAAGGCAATCATCGCCGAACAGAATTGAGCGCAATGCAATTCTGTGGGGATACAGACAAGATCTGTACCACTCCTTCACATTGATGAAGAGGAGCTATTACTTATCGGGAATATTCAACCGTGTGTAATAGTAATGCATACGGTTTTATTTTACAGATAACGAGGAGGGTATTATGAACAGAATTGTAAGAAATTCAACTGCTATCATCACTTCCGCTTTGCTGCTGACAGGATGTGCTTCCGGCACTTCCGCAGCTTCGTCCACAGCTTCAGCTTCATCGTCTGCAACAGAAACACTTCGTGTCGGTATGGAATGCAACTATGCTCCATTCAACTGGTCTACGACAGAAGCCAATGACACCACCCAGAAAATATCAAGTGTCGACTATTGCGATGGATATGACGTTGTCATTGCAACAAAGCTGGCAAAAGCAGTCGGCCGCGATGTACAGATCGTAAAGCTTGATTGGGATAATCTGATCCTGTCTCTGCAGAATGATCAGATTGATGCCATCATTGCCGGTATGACCGATACAGCCGAACGTGAAAAGGAAGTTTCCTTCACTGATCCATATTATGAATCGGAAGAAGTCATGATTGTAAGAGCCAGCGGCAATTATGCATCTGCTTCTAGCATCCAGGATTTCTCCGGTGCAAAGGTGCAGGGACAGATGAATACAATCTATGATGAAGTCATTGATCAGATCAATGGCGTAACACATCAGCCGGCTGCCGAATCATTCCCAGCAGCTATCCAGGCACTGCAATCTGGCGCCATTGACGGTGTTGTTTCGGAACTGCCAGTTGCCAATGGTGTAGTTGCAGCAAATAAGGATCTGTCAATTGTAAGATTTGCCAGCGGCAAAGGCTTCACAGCTGATACAACTGTGTCTGTCGCTGTCCGCAAGGAAGATACAGATCTGAAGGATTCATTGAATACTGCTCTGAAGGACATCTCCACAGCAGACCGTGAATCACTGATGGAAGCAGCTGTCAACCGTCAGCCCGCAACGAACTGATGTTCGTCCAGAATTGTATTGATATTTTGAGCCGATATTGGAGCAGCATCCTATTAGGAATACAGACAACATTATATGTATCCCTAATAGGTACCTTCTTCGGCTTGATCTTAGGATTACTGGTCGGCGGTATCAGAGCTGTGAAATTGGACTATACAGCTGGTCCGATTGCACGCTTCTTCAAAAAACTGCTGGATGTGATCATTAATGTTTATATCACTGTTTTCCGCGGTACGCCAATGATGGTACAGGCTCTGTTCCTGTACTACGCATTGCTTCATGTCTTCAATTGGACAAATCTGACCGCAGCCATTTTTGTCATCAGTGTCAACACCGGTGCATATATGGCTGAAATTATTCGTTCAGGGATTCAGGCCGTTGATATTGGGCAGACCGAAGCCGCAAGAAGCTTAGGTATGTCAAATGCACAGACGATGATGAGCGTCGTCCTGCCGCAGGCAATTAAGAACGCCTTCCCTGCCATTGGCAATGAACTGATTGTCAATATCAAGGATTCTTCTGTTCTGATGATCATCTCTATTACCGAATTGATGTTCCAGACAAAGAGCTTTGCCGGATCAACTTTCCACTTTACCGAAGCATATTTCATTGAAGCAATGATCTATCTCATTTTAACAAGCATTGCCTCACTAATTCTGAATATGATTGAAAAGAAAATGAACCAGACTGCATATATCACCGTACCAATGAGCGATACCAACCCAAAAAGCGCTCACTATATTACACGGCATAAAGCTAAAGGAGGCAGATGATCATGTCAAATCAACCTCTTGTTGAGATCAAGGATATTCATAAGAGCTTTGGATCTCTTGAAGTATTGAAAGGTGTCGATTTCAATGTTCGTGAAGGTGAAGTCGTCTGTCTGATCGGAAGATCTGGATCAGGCAAGTCTACCCTGCTGCGCTGCATCAATTTACTGGAAAAGCCAGACAGCGGGATCATTTCAGTATTCGGTCAGAATATTCTTAAAACAAAGAATGTCAATGCTTATCGAGCACAGGTAGGTATGTGTTTCCAGCAGTTCAATCTCTTCGCTAACATGAATGTACTTCAGAACTGCATGAGACCGCAGGAAAAAGTACTGAAGATCTCTAAGCAGAAAGCCCAGGAAAATGCTCTGCACTATCTTGAAAAAGTAGGCATGCTTGATTTTGCAAATGCAAATGTCAAAACAATCTCAGGCGGGCAGAAACAGAGAGTAGCCATTGCCAGAGCATTATGCATGCAGCCAAAACTGATGCTGTTCGATGAGCCGACTTCTGCTTTGGATCCTGAAATGGTCGGTGAAGTATTAGCTGTCATGAAGGATCTGGCAACACAGGGACTGACAATGATCATTGTCACACATGAAATGAATTTTGCTAAAGATGTTGCGGATCGTGTTGTCTTCATGGATCAGGGACGAATTGAAGAAGAAGGAACGTCGGAACAGCTGTTCTCACATCCGACAAGTGAAAGAACTGCCGCTTTCTTAAAAGCTGCGAATAACAAATAAGATCTGGGGCTTCCCAGATCTTTTAATATACAGCAAACACCATGCCATTCTGTACATTCAATGAATAGAGTGCAACATCCATATCGCATCTCTGCCAAGTCTCTTTTTCATATACAAGAGCATCTTCTGTACTGATATGAATCTCTTTCATCGTACAAAGAGCTTCGATGATCCGATGAAAAGATGACGTTTCGGATACTTGGATTTCAATCCATATCTGTTCAATTTCAACAAAAAGAAAAATATGCACCATGCTAAGTTAGCTCCTCAAAAGCAAAACGAATCTGCAGAAGATGCTCTTCTGCAATCAGTCCTTCATCTTCTTCTTTTACTGCACTGGTTATTCTGGTATTAAGGAAAGCGCTCATTTCTTCAGTGCTTTCATTCTGCATGCATATCTTTTTTACGATAAAGTTCTGATCGCGGTAGGGAACAGAAGATACAGATGACATCAAGAAAACAAACTGAATCCCGTATTCATCACTGTGTTCCAGCAGATCGTGCATTTGTTCATTCCCAATTTTTAGATATGTGCGAGATGGATCCGACATGATCAGGATCATTTTTTCAGCAGGATCCTGCAATGTATGAATCATCTGTCTTCGATCCATTTCACCAGCATCATTCTTTCTGCCGTCGAACAAAGTTTCTGCACATACTGTCCGTACAGAAGAAAATTTCATATCAAAGAGCTTAGTTAAGAATGAGATCATCTGTTTTCTGCTCTTTGCCTTCGGTGCAAGGAATCCCCAATGTGTTTTAGCATCAAAAGAAAATATGCAAAATGGCTGTTCCTGGTGATAATAATCATCAATGATGCCAATGGCATGATGCGGATACAGAACAGATGCTTGATATTTCAATAGCGGTTCCATCCAAAGTCGGTGAGAAGGTCCCATAGAATGATATGACTGACTGATCTCGCAGCAGACCGACATGATCTCAGGTTCAGCAAATTCTCCATAGGAAGCGTATTCATCTTTGACTGTCCCATTCCAGCTGATCGTCTGCAGTTCCATATTCTGCAGCGATCGCCGAGTGCCGCTGTATCCAGCAGTTCCCCTCTGCATTGATTGGTCACATGCCAAAATAAACTCACCTGCTCGGTGCAGTTCCATCGCTCCATGTGTATGCAGTATCTCCATTGAGTCCTGTTTTTCTGCGACCTTCATGCAGATCTTGAATCGACTGTTCGACCATATCTGTTCATTGACCACACCGGCAGGCTTCTGGGTGCTCAAGATCAGATGAATGCCTAAGCTCCGACCGATACGGGCAATCGAGATAAGCTGATTCAGCATTTCATAGTTCTGCGTTTTTAATTCAGCAAATTCGTCGACAACAATAACCAGATCGGCCAAGCTTGGCAATTCAGAATCTTTCTTTTTCAGCCTACGATAATCCATAAGATTCATAATTGAACTGTGATATTTCTTCCCAGCATCCTGCAGTATCTTCTGACGCGCAATACATTCATTCTTCAATGCATACATGACTCTGTCCTGACCATTCATATCGAGATTGGAAAGACATCCCACAATATGCGGCATTCGTCTTCCTGACACTTCAAAGGCCTGGGCTGCACTGCCGCCTTTAAAATCAATAAAAGCAATCTGCAGCTGTTCCGGTGAATAGTTCACCATCAATGACAGCAGCATTGTTAGGATCAATTCACTTTTTCCGCTTCCTGTCATGCCAGCAATCAATCCATGCGGACCATTTCCCTGTTCACTGAGATCCAGGACAATATCTGCTCCGCTGATTTCGCAGCCAATCAGTGCATTAAGATTGTTTTCATTGTTATTCTCAGCCCATCGCGAAGGAATGCACAGATCTTTTGCATCATTTACATGATACAGATCTAAAAAAGATGGATCATTGTATTGAAAAAACAATGGGCATGTCAATGGAACATCGGGGAAAATGCCCGCATACAGTTCTGGCTGAAACTGATTCTTTTGGTGATGAATAGCATCATAATACCAATTTTCTCTTCCAGCATGCAGGACAAGCTGAGCATTCTGTGAAACATGATCCAGATAAATGGTATTTTCATTGATTTCCTGAGCTGCGGTCTGGAATATAAGTGCATCATCTGAAGGTTGAAAATGGCCGAAAATATTTCGGCCTCCTTGATGCATCAGGCCAGGCAGACGGAGCAGAAAAGGATATTTATTCATAAAAGAATGATCACTGATCAAATATACTTTGCGGCCATAGACAGCTGCCTGTATCAGCAGCGACAGAAAGAGCTTTTCAGCATCTTCACCTTCAATCTGTATTTTTATTTTCGGCATCAGGAACGGCACATGCACCGAACGATCCAGTTTCCCTTCTGCCTGCTGGATCTCATCGATCAGAGTATCTTCTTCCTCGGCATTGAAATGTTTCTTTATTTCCGTATGCAGATTTCTTATGCATGTCCCGATGCGCAGATCTTCCTGCGGTTCGGGAAATACATGCCGATGCAGACTGGCGAGAAGAAAGGAAATAGAAACATGGTTCTGATACATTGCAAAATAGTATTCTCTCTGCAGATTCATCGTATCTCGCACCGTCTGCTGAAGATACATGCGATAGATCTGATCTCTTTCTTTTACTTCTTTCAAATACTTTCGCTTCTGTCTCAAATTCATGAGAGGATAAGCACACAGAACGCTCAGCAGCATCACCGCTGGCATGAGAACAGAAGGAAGAGAATCGAGGATATCCTTGCCCTTTTCATACGCACGATATGCATTCCATATGCCGATCAGCATAACAGCGCTCATCATCATGATAGAAGGCAGCATCATAGAAAGGCTGCTGTTCTGTCTTACAGACAAGATTTTCTTGGGCGCTTTCAGTTCAATGAATGCAGGAAACTGCGGAACATGCATTATGCTGCGCTGCCCTGTACAATGAAAAGGAATAGGTTCTGTATGCGATTTATCTTCAAAAAGTCTAAGTGCTGTTTTTTCATTCTTCTGCTGGATCATCAGAAATGCAGGTCCGAAGATCACATGCAGGCCTTTCGCCAGCAGAATATCGCCGCATTGGTAGAAAGTCTTTTGAAATCTTTTTCCATTCAAGGATGTAAAGCTGCTCTCAGAAACGATCTGATGATGAACTGTATCAATTTGGATCTTATCCTCAAAAGCAATAT
>JAAYWN010000192.1 GCA_012516665.1 Erysipelotrichaceae bacterium | reverse complement strand
GCAAAGGGCTTTGACGGATATAGATAATGGGGACTGGATCGCCATCTCTCAGGTTGATTTTGGTGAAAGGAGCCCTTCCACTTTTACTGCAAGGGTTTCTAATGTAAAAGTCCACAGCCAAATTGAGCTTCGCCTAGATGGAGTGGAGGGTAAGTTGATTGGGTCAGTTGATATCCCATTAAATGATAAAAATCAAGATTGGGTTGATGTATCAGCTAAAGTTTCGGAAGTTCAAGGTGTCCACGACTTGTATATGGTGTTTAGAGGAAAACCAGATACAAAGCTGCTGGATTTTGATTACTGGCAATTTAAATAATATTAACTATAGGGGGGACTAAATATCCCCCCAATAGTTTTTATTTTTTTGCAAAATTTATATGTGATGCTTGGTGTTTTAACGAGGTATTCATCTGAAACAATACAAAAATCATTTATATAAGGAGGAAGTTATGGAGAAGCTGAATCAAGATGCTTTACAGAAGATTGATGCAATTGTAGAAAAGCATCATTCTGAACCTGGCCCAACGATCGTCATGCTGCATGATGTGCAGAATCAGCTGGGCTACATTCCATTTGAAGCAATGGAAAAGATTGCTGCATCCGTCGGATCGAGCGTGGCGGAAGTTTATGGAGTTGTTATGTTCTATGCTGGATTTACAACACAGCCTAAGGGCAAACATGTTGTGAATATCTGCTTAGGAACAGCATGCTATGTCAAAGGGTCTCAGAAGATCATTGATGCCGTAACAGAATTGATCAAAACGCCGATCAACGGAACAAGTGAAGATGGAATGTTCTCATTAGATGCGACAAGATGTTTAGGTGCCTGCGGACTCGCACCGGTATGTGTCATTGACGGCAAAGTCCATGGCAATACAAATCCAGGGCAGGTCACTGAACTAATCAAAAAGATCATGGAAGAAGAAAAGGCATCTTCTAGGGCATAGAACGTATGAATACAGATCAGATCCGTGAACTTCTGCATGCTGAAATCACCGTTGAAGATAAAGAAAATCGAGACTTTAACGCAGCCTTTGCATCCGATCTGATGAGCGATGCTTTAGCAATGATCCGCAATTCGCCTGAATCTACTGTACTGATCACAGGTCTGTGCAATGTTCAGGCATTGAATACAGCTGAGATGCTGGATATACATTTGATTGTTTTAGTTCGAAATAAAAAGATGAATGCAGATATCTGCCAGGCAGCACAGGATAGAGGAATTGCTGTCCTTTCTACGGCATGCACAATGTATGAAGCATGCGGCATTCTGTATGGCAATGGCCTGAAAGGAATATCGCATGGAAACGATCTTTCATAAAGACTATGAGGTTGCCAGAGATGATTTTGCCCATGCCGGCACAGCAAGTTCTGATATCAAGCATACGCTTTCAGCATTAGGATTTCAGAGCAGTGTGCTCAGAAGAATCGCAGTTGCTTCTTATGAAGCAGAGATCAATCTTCTGATCCACGCATGGGGCGGACATATTGATCTTGATGTTTTCCAGGATGGCAGAGTTCAGCTTGTCTTCAAAGATCCAGGACCTGGTATTCCGGATATTGCAAAAGCAATGACGCCAGGATATTCTACTGCCGATCAGAAAGCACGAGAAATGGGATTCGGAGCCGGAATGGGATTGCCAAACATGAAAAATGTCAGCGATTCATTTGATATTCAGTCCTCACCAAAAGGTACAACGATCACGATGTCTTTTGCGGAGGTCGAAAAATGAGCAAGTCAGTCATTGCATATACATTGGAACATTGTGTGCGATGCATGAAATGCCTTCATGCATGTCCTACCGGAGCTATTTCTATGGCAGACAATCGCATTCATATTGATAAGCAGGACTGCATAAACTGCGGACGATGTGTGCGGGCATGCCACAGCAAGGGCATGGTCTCACACGGAAGCACTTTGGAAGATATCAAAAATTATGATTATACGGTATGTATTGTACCTACCGGGTTATTCTCACGCTGTCAATCAGCGCAGGATGCAGAAGAATTATTCTATGCCATCAAACAGCTAGGTTTTGATGAGGTTGTTGATCATACCGATATTGATGCACAGCTGGCAATAGAAGCTTCATTGATCTCGGAATCTGCGAAGGATTTTAATTTCATTGAATCCTTCTGTCCTGTAGTCAATGAATTGATCTCAAAGAAATACAGCATTCTTGGTGAGAATGTACTGCAGCTGCAGTATCCATCAGAGATATGTGCAAAGCAGATTCGCCGCCGTGTCAAAGCAAAGCATTTAGGCATTTTCAATCTATGCGAATGTGAAGCCAACTTGGCATTGGCAAAATATCCATATGGCAATGAAATGTATGAAGTAGATCATGCTCTTTCACTTACGGATCTTTTTCCTAGGATCCGTGAGAATCTCCATAAAGGCAGGGAACCAGTTTCACTGTGTGTTGAAGGGCTGCAGACATGTGCAGTACAGAGCCGCCCACAGAAAGCAGATGTACTTGTCGCAGATGGTTTTGAAAAGATCTCAGAGATCCTTGATGAATCTGAATTCGGCATACTGAATCAGTATCATCTGCTGTCACTGTATTCCTGCTACAACGGGTGCATTGGCGGCCATCTGCTCTGGGGCAGTACGTACCTTGTCAATGAATTCATTGATAAGCTGAAAGACCTTCCAAAGAAAGGCCCTTCGGATCTTCCTTTTGATGAATTATTCTCAGATGCATATCTGAAAAATGAAGATACACGTACATTTGCAGAAAAAATGAATGCCTTCCAGAAGGTAAACGCTATTCTGGAGGAGCTTCCGGGATATGACTGCGGCGCATGCGGAAAACAGACATGCCGTTCAATGGCCGAAGAAATCGTTAATGGGAATCGTTCATTGAAATCATGCAGGATACTGAATAAAGGAGCAGAAGAATGAAGATACAGGAATGTATTGAAAAGACTCACTGGCAGCTGGACACACCGCAGCTGGATCTTTGCAAAGAGATCACAGGTGCATATGAAGGCGATCTGCTCAGCTGGGTCATGGGCCGAGGGAATGAAGGGGATGCATGGATCACCGTCCAAGTGCATATCAATGTATTGGCGGTCGCAGTACTGCGTGAATTCTCTTGTGTGATCATAGCCGACAATGCGGCCGTGACCGATGAATTCATCCAGAAAGCAGTTGAAGAAAAGCTTGTGATCATTGAAAGCAGAATGCCATCGTATGAGACTGCCGTTGCTCTGCATCAGCTGGGCATCTGAATGCATTACGATCTGCATATTCATTCCTGCCTCAGTCCCTGTGCAGATGATGATATGACACCGAACAATATCTGCAACATGGCGGTCATTAAAGGTCTGGATGCAATTGCGGTAACAGATCATAATTCCTGTCGAAATCTTCCAGCTATCGATCGATGTGCAGAGAGAACAGGAATCAGATTGATATATGGCTGTGAACTGCAGACGATCGAAGAAGTCCATGTCTTAGGGTATTTTCGAACATTGCAGGATGCACTCCGAATGCAGTCCTGGATCGATGAGAAACTGATCAGAACAGAATATGATCCAAAGTACTTTGGTCATGAACTTATTATGAATGAAAATGATGAAGTGTGCTCCGAAGAAAAATCACTTCTGATCACTTCATTGCATGCATCACTGGAAGAAACAGTAGAGGCCATTCATCTTCACTGCGGTGCCGCTGTATTGGCACATGCAGTTGGACGCACTAACAGTATTCTTGTGCAGCTTGGCTTTATACCGAAAGAACTGCCGTATGACGGTATCGAGGTAAAAAAGATAGAAGATATGAGCACAATTAAAAAAAGCCATCCATGGATCAGCGATGAAAGCACTGTCTGGCTCATAGATTCCGATGCTCATCGGCTGATCGATATCAGTGAACCGATCCATGAGATAAATGAGGAGCAGCTGCAAAGGCTGTGGCGAAGAAATCTATGATGGAGGATCTCGCCATGCATTTATTGGAAATACTGATCAACAGTGTTTCCGCTGGAGCCAAAAATATTTTCCTTAAAATATTTGAAAAAACAAAAGAAGATACGATTGAAATGAGCGTAAAAGATGATGGTAAGGGGATGGACCAAGCAGATGCAGAACGCTTTGTGGATCCATTCCATACCACAAGAACGACCCGCTCCATTGGACTTGGGCTCAGTTTTCTGAAAGGACTTACTGATCAGTGCCATGGCACATTCTCTATAAAAAGCCAAAAAGGCATCGGTACAGAGATCCAGTGTTCTGTTCAGCGAAGCTTTATTGACACACCGCCGATTGGCGATATGGGACAGACGATCATGAGCGTTATCCAGGCCAATGAAAATATCCATCTTAGATTTGAATATGCATTGAATGAAAAAAGATTTGTGTTTGATACAGAGGATATAAAAAAACAGCTGGAAGGTGTAAGCCTTCTGGAACCGAATATTCTCTTGTGGATCCATGATTATATTAACAGCGGAATTACTTCACTAAGTAAGGAGGAGTGAATATGAAAAGTCTTGATGATTTGAAGAAACTGCGTGATGAAGCTTTAAAGAAAGTAGAAATGCGCGAAGGCGGCAAAGAGTATCGTGTTGTTGTCGGTATGGCGACCAGCGGCATTGCTGCCGGCGCTCGTCCAGTATTAAACCAGTTAGTTAAAGATGCATCTGATAACAATTACAACTGTGTCATTACTCAGACAGGAGATATCGGTCTGAATTCGTATGAGCCGATCGTGCAGATCTTTGACAAGGACAACCATCAGGTTACTTATGTTCATGTCACACCAGAGAAGGCCTCCCGGATTCTGAAGGAACATGTTGGTGAAGGCAAGGTTGTTGAAGAATATACCGTTGATGCAGCAGAGAAAGCGAATGGTAAGCTCTGATGCCAACATATCGTACAAATATTCTGATCTGTGCAGGTACAGGCTGTTCTGCCAGCAATTCAGCAGGGATCTATGATGCTTTTATTGAAACGTTGAAGAAATATCAGCTGGACCAGGAAGTCAGTGTCATCAAGACAGGATGCTTCGGACTCTGTCAGAAGGGACCGATCGTTGCTGTCTATCCTGATCAGATCTTCTATTCTCATGTAAAAGTTGATGATGTAGAAAAGATCGTTTCCGAACATATATATAAAGGAAGAGTTGTAAAGGAGCTTCAGCTGAGCGACGAGGATCTGCAGACACATGAAAAGATCTTAGATATAAATAAGATCAAGTTCTATGAAAAGCAGCAGAGAATTGCGCTCCGCAACTGCGGCAAGATCAATCCGGAAGATATTGATGAATACATTGCGATGGATGGCTACGAGGCATTGGGCAAAGTGCTGACAAGCATGAAACCGCAGGAAGTCATTGATGAGATCAAAGCTTCCGGCTTGAGAGGAAGAGGCGGTGCTGGTTTCTCTACTGGTATGAAGTGGCAGTTTGAAGCCAATGAACCAGGCGATGAAAAGTATGTCATCTGCAATGCAGATGAAGGAGATCCAGGTGCATTCATGGATCGTTCGCTGCTGGAAGGCGATCCGCATGCAGTTCTGGAAGGCATGGCCATCATGGCTTATGCTGTCGGTGCTCATCAGGGATATATTTATATCCGTGCCGAGTATCCGATTGCCGTACAGAGACTGCAGATAGCTATTGATCAGGCGCATAAATATGATCTGTTGGGAAAGAATATTTTCAATTCGGGATTTGATTTTGATATTGAGCT
>JAAYWN010000191.1 GCA_012516665.1 Erysipelotrichaceae bacterium | reverse complement strand
TCGAACTCTACGCTCGTTGCTTTATAGACACCTGCAACATATTCTGATTCCTCGAGCAGATACTTATGCCCTGCAATCAATTTACCATCTAGTTCGAATGGCTCATCTGTTGTGATACCGTTGTTCGGCAATGTCACTTCAGTATCTGCAGTTGTATCTGTGAGCTTCAGTGTAACGCCCTTGACATAATTGCCATTGTCATCGACCTTGGCAATCTGATAATGGATCACATTATCAATGAGCTTCTCTGCCTGATCGATGCCATCATCTTTGACAGTGAATGTCGTAGATGCGGCATAGTAATAGCCATCTGGAGCAGATGTCTCAGTGATGGTATAGGTCTGGCCTACTTCAAGATTCTTGATCTTATGTGCCTTAGTTGTGGATGTCCAGTTATCGACTGTATTGCCATCCTTATCAGTGACTGTGATGAGAGCACCTGGTACTTCCTTGCCGTTCTCATCTTCCTTGGTCAGGGTAACAAATTTATCGACCATTGAGACCTGATCAATAGAACCGTCCTCACTTACAGTGAATACAACTTCTGAAGCTCTGGCATATCCAAGATCTTCACCATTTTCGTCCTTCGGTGTTATCGTCTCTCTTAGAGTATAGGAAGCTCCTGCCTTCAGGCCCTTTATCACATATGGTCTGTCAGTGGATACCCATTCAGCGATCTGTTCTCCTTCTCCAAAGAGCTGCAGAGTAGCACCAGGAAGCTCAGAACTGTCAGTAGCCTTTACTTTAGAGAACTCAACGACTGTTGGCTTATCAATGATATCCTGATCATATTCATATGCCACCTTTGCCATATCATCTGTATCCTGTTGGATGACAAATTCATATGGTGTGCCATTGATCGTAAGACCATCTGGTACTGCGACCTCTTTCAGTTCATACGTTCCCAGGGCAAGCTTATCAACTGTATATGAACCATCCGCATTTACATGGAATGCTCCGATCTCATTTCCATAGATGTTCTTTGCAAGTTCACCCTTTGCGGTCAGAACAGTACCATCATCCGGATTGATGATATCCTGTGTTGCACGGAGCTCAAATTCAACACCAGACAGATCCTTTGGAGTCAGATCCAGATCTGGAGTCTGTTCTGCAATCAGTTTCTGGATATTGAGCTTCCCGTATGCTCTGGCATTTTTTACTTCATATGTGACGACTGGTGTAGGTGCTGTCTGATGCGTTGTATCGCCAGCCACATTATCCTTATCGACAAATTCTGGGTCAGCAGCAATCAACTTAGCACTCAATACGACCGTCTGTGGTGCAATCGAGGTAAAGCTTGCAGGTGTATCGACTTCTTCGATCCTGTAAGTACCTGCCTGCAGTGTCAGAGGAAGGCTTGCCGCACCCTGGTCATCATCTTTATCGAAATAGACGCCCAGTGCTTCATATTCGCCAGTCTGATCATTGATGGATACTGTCTTAAAGGTATCGTATGTACGGTTCGCTGTTGTATAAACGACTGGGACATTGACTGCTTTCCCATCATAATCTGCGATCCGTGTGACCTTGAAGGATGCAGAGTTCAGAGTGACTGTCTTGCCTGTATCTGCGTCCTTCTTGACGATCTTCAGGAAGAAATCAGTCAGGTTATTATTTGCATAGTAATGTGCTGTGACCTTGTCCTTTGTACCTGCAGTGACAGCAAATGATGATGTATTCTCGATCATCTCGTAATTTGGATCAGCCGTGCCTGTCTGGCATAAGGTATAAGAGCCATAAACAAGATTGCTGCTCTCAGTCTTGCCATCCTTGCCTGTTACCAGGACAGAATATTCATATTTGGAAAGGATCCTGCTGCCATACGCATCCTTGATATCTTCAGTTGCCTGGTCAATCCCATAATGTGCAACGTAACTACGCATCTCCTTTGTGGAGATCACGCCATCCTTGTTGCTATCACCATATGCTGTATCCTTGAGCATCTTTGAGGTCAGTACAGCAACAAATGTTGCACCTTCTTCCGGCTCATTGAAATAGGAAGAATTATCCTGGTTTCCGCCATGCGTCTTCAGAAGATCGAACTTGCCCATGAATGGCTCATTCTCGATCGTCGCAGTCATATCTCTGCCTTGCGTATCATATTTCTGGATCACACCTTCTTCTCGGATCACAAATGTATCAGAAGTGTACCTCTGGAAGAATATCCAACTGGCGGAACTGTTTCAGTGATCTCATATGTACCATAAGGAAGTGCATCTACGGCAGAAGTGTAATAGCCCTTTTCATCTGTTGTCACAGTCATTACCACATCGCCAGGTTCTTTTGTGCCATTTACATCAACTGCATGCAATGAACGGTTTGTGATCGTATAGGTGGCAATCAGAGCTGTATCGCCCTCGGCATAATGGCCGGTGAAGATATCATTCTTAGCAAATGTAAATCCACCTTTGACAGGTGTATTTGTGAATGTGCCATCATGTCTTGTGCCATTTTCGTTCTGAGCAATAGAGAATGAATAGATTGCATCATTTCTCTTTGTATATCCGACTGGTGGGACTTCCTCATAGATCTCATAAGAACCAATAGGCAATGCTCTTTCAGCAGAAGTATAATAACCATTCTTATCTGTAATCATGATGTATCTGCTGCCATCAGCTGTTACAAAATAATCATTTGCATTAGCAGTAGCAATTACATTCTTATCAGCATTATATAAATTACATCCCTTATTGCTTGTATTCTTAATAGATAACTGTGTAGTAAAGTCTTCGGAATCACCACTTGTTGTCTTACCAAATGTAATATCAGTCTTCTGAATAGAGAACTGACCTGTTGTGTTGTTATCTGATTCATACTGTTTAACAGTTTCTGCATTTAAGGAATTTCCACTCGTCATAAAAGCGACATTTGCATCATTATTTACGATATTAAATATGACTGTATTATCTGCATTAACTGTTAAATCCTTGTTATCCTGTTTTGCAGTATAAGTAGCACCATTTTGTGTATAGCTTGCAGGAGCACTGATTTCCTTACAGATATACGTACCAAGTGGTTCAACTACTGTTCCATTTTCAGTTTTGAAGAAGTCATTTGTTACACCATTTGGTGTGTAATATGAATCAATAGCAGCATCGGCATGTGTTCCGGTTGCGTCAGTTGTCATGTCCTTTGTTTCAACAATCCATGTCTTCTTTACAACGTTAGATGCATCTGCTTCAGCTTTTGTGCTGAACTGTCCACCATAGTAATCAATCTGGTATCTAGCACCATTCAAATTAGCAATATTCCCATTTGAGTGGTCACCAGAAGATTTAATTACATGGAAAGCAATAGGGTCATTTAACGGTGTTTCAACAGAATTGACATTCCAGGCTTTCCCGATTGAAGCATCTGTATCTGTTTCAGAGAATGTATGCTCATATACAGTTGGATCTAGATCATAACCTGGTGAGGCTTTTGTCTCTCTGATGCTCCATTTATGAGTTGTTCCACTTGGAAATGTACCAGTATATGTAGGCACTTTTCCTTCGGCGTCTGTCTTTAATATGAATGAAGTTCCATCATCCTTTGACACAGTGTACTCAGCACCTTCAAGAGAATAACAGCCATTATAATTTGTGATAGCCGTATTTCCTGATGTCTTTGATAGGTCCAGAGTAACATGATAGTCCTGTATCCTTGTCCAGGCGTGGACAGGAGAAGCACCCAGGTTTGTTGATTCGCCGGAATATGCTGCTTTGCCATTGATAAAGCAAAGATCAACACCCGTCTGACGATTCATTGCATTTAATATAATTGGAGCATCAACAATTTCTTCGCCATCATTCCACATCGCGACATTGTTTACCCGTCCCATATAAATGCCTACATGGCTAGGCCAGGTAAGGATGGTACCAACAGGCATATCAAATACATCGTCCCATGATGGATTATCATAATGTCCCCAGTTGCTGCTTGAGGCACAATAAGAATCCCATGCATCTGTAGTCATGTAACCACCCGGTAGATCATCTACTGTATATCCATGATTTGGAAGATAGACTTCATACATCCATGAAACAAAACCTGAGCAGTCACCTCCCCACATACTTTCTGTATTGCAATTGGTCAGACCAGTATGTTCGTATGTAAAGCTGGAAGAATATATCGTCTTGCTATGATAGTAACTGTCAGCGGTCAAATATCCAGATGTATCAAGGCCGCAATTTGAAGCAGCTTGTAAGATCAATGCTTCCAATGATGTTCCACTAGTGTTTGTCACCTGTGCGTTAACTGTTGTAATTGCTGATGGATTGACTGCCACGCCACCTAAGGCCAGCAATGCTGTTGCTGCAATCTTCGTTGATCTTGTTAAAATACTTTTTATTTTTCTTTTTAACGTTTTCATTTGAATGAAACCTTTCCCCTTATCGAAATTGTTATTTGAATTGGTAATCTGATAGGCAAAATCCAATAAAAAGGACAGAAACTAAGGGCTTCTGTCCGTATAAAAATCATTCATATTTTAATTCCTCCTCAATCTATACGAATTGCTGCTGGTGAAATAAAAAAGAGCCTTCTCTTTCGAGTGCAGATGTCAACGAAAAGTAGACACTGTTAAAAAGTCGGTATATAGCCCTGTTCGATGGTAAATCGAGCGGGGCTTTTGTATTTCAGCTTTGATGATGGCCGTTCATAGTTATAGTATCGGATATCATCTCTGGCAAATTCTTCCGGACTGCTATAATGATGGATATCAAAATCACATTTGATCTCTGCCTTGATCCACCCATTGATCGATTCCATACAGGCATTGTCTGTCGGGGTGCCGGCTCTCGACATGGACCGGATAATATTGTTATGATTAGTGAGAGCTTTGTTGTAAGCTCGGGAGGCGTACACTGCACCCTGGTCTGTGTGGAAGTAGACGGGCGATGTGATGCCTTCTTTTTTTAGGATTCTCAGTAGTAAATCCCTTGTTCTGTAATAAGGTGCTGGATCTCCTGCAGTCCTGGACATGGACCACGCGATGATCGCATCGTTATAGACATCCATCACCAATGTCCATTCCATCCGAACGCCTTTCCAGCGCAGGATCGTCATGTCAGATGTCACTTTCTGTAATGGACCTGTCACATTCCAGTCGCCATGGATCTGATTCTTATATATCTCATGCTCGTCCCCAGGTCTGTGCCACTGGTAATGGGCGGCCTTTGATTTGATATTTTCATATTTGCAGCACTTATGGATCAGATTATCTGAGAATGACAGATCGATGCTGCCCCTGAGGACAGAGGCGATGCCATGGTATCCATACGCTTTATGCTTCCTATGGATCTGATCGATCCGCTCCGTCAGTATCGCTCTCTTCTGTTCATATTGGTTCGGCCCGCGGCCCAGCCATCTGTAATAGCCGGATCTGTTGACGTCCATCGCATCACATAGGAATTTCACAGGAAGACCGGACTGTTCATTCAGCCCTTTGATTGTTTCGAACTCTTGCCGCTTATAGAAACGTATTCCTTTTCTGCACCAGCT
>JAAYWN010000190.1 GCA_012516665.1 Erysipelotrichaceae bacterium | reverse complement strand
ATGGACGCAGAAAGTAACGGCAGGGCTCAATCCATATCCTGTGGATGGCCTGGTCATTGACTACGATGATGCGGCATATGCTGAAACGGGATCTGTTACAGGACATCATGCAGCCAGAGCTGGCTATGCTTATAAATGGGCAGATGAATCGGCAGAAAGTATATTGGACCATATAGAATGGTCCTGTGCTGCTTCTACGATCACGCCAGTCGCTGTTTTTGAACCGGTAGAATTGGAAGGAACGACCGTAAAACGGGCTTCTCTCTGCAATATCAGCGAATGCCGCAGGCTTGGCATGGGCGGAAAGGGAACGGTCCTTGATGTCATTAAAGCAAATAAGATCATTCCAAAGATCATTCATGTCAGAAAGAGCGAAGGGAAGTTTCAGATCCCTGCTGTCTGTCCGGTGTGCGGATCGCCGACGGAGATCCATCAGAGCGATGCCAGCGATACAGAAACACTGAAGTGCACCAATCCTGACTGTGCTGCTAAAAAGTTGAAAAAATTCACGCGCTTTGTTTCGAAAGCAGGCATGGATATTGATGGTATTTCGGAACAGACACTGTCACGCTTTATCAATGAAGGATGGATCCGGACCAATGCGGATATCTTCCGCTTGGGAGATCATGCAGAAGAAATTGCACAGCTGGATGGCTTCAAGGAAAAGAGCGCGGAAAATATCAAGGCCTCCTTGGAAAAAAGCAGAAAAGCAGATGATCGCAGACTGATCTTTGCCTTGAGCATCCCGCTGATCGGCCCGGATGTTGCCAAGAAACTGCTGTCTGCATATTCCTTTGCGGAATTGATCCATTTAGCTGAGAACAGTGATGATCCGGAAGTATTTAGTTCCATTGACGGTATCGGTCCGGAAAAGAGCACCGCCTTTGTGCGCTGGTTCCATGAAGAAGAGAATCAGAAAGATCTGCAGGATCTGCTAAAGGAGATCACGATAGAGCAAAGCAATACCGCACCGATAGGTGCGAAATGCCAGCATCTGACTTTTGTGGTGACCGGCGACGTGCATCATTATCCAAACCGCAATGCCTTGAAGGCCTATATTGAATCGCAGGGAGGAAAGGTGACGGGCTCTGTGTCCAAGAGCACAGACTATCTGATCAACAATGATGTCACCAGTACGTCCAGCAAGAATACAGCAGCGAAGAGACTGCAGATCCCTATTCTGTCGGAAGATGAATTTCTGGCTAAGTTCGGAGAGCAGAGCTGATATACTGAGTATTGAAAAAGGTCAGGTTCAGAAATGAACTTGACCTTTCTTATCAGAATTGAATTGTTTCCTGATGAGTCGCATACATATACTCACCGGCAGTATAAGCAACGCGATCTTTGATCAGTGAGACAGGATCATTGGACAGTTTTCCTTCCCGTACCTTGGTATATGCCATCGGCATGAATTGGCTCAGCAGTCCCAGCGGTACGCCGTCCTTGAAGTTATCCATCAATACCGCCAATGCCTTCTGCACGTTAGGCTGCGGCATGTAGTAGCGTGAACGATCGCTGAAGGAGAACATGCGCTTCATGGCAATTTCTGCTTCCGTGCCATGATAATGTTTCTCATAGTATTTCGGATCTGCTGTCATGGCCGCATCCAGGACTTCCATGAAATGGCTCTGCTTCTCCGGCTCATTCTTCAGCATTTCTTTTTCAGCATATGCTAAAGCAAAGATCCCTTCTCTTGCGGCATAGGTCAGTCCAGGTCCGACTTTCAGGATGCCGACACCGTCTTCGACCATTTCCCGCAGCTTGATCTTGGTCTGATAATCAGTGGAATGACCTTCAAAGACAAGACCAGGATAGGCATCGATCGCAGCCATCAGTCTGCTTGCCTTACGACGGTCATATTCTGTGCATCCGGCATCTTTTTCTTCAACGCCAGGCTGCACAACGACACCTATGACCTGTTCCCATGCATTCTGGAGGCCTCTTGCTTCAAAAGCGCTTTGGAACGCTGCCACGGTCTTCTGAAAGTCAGAGACTTCAGTGACCTGCATTTCCTGCGCAGCTGCGCTCTGCGATCCGCCTGGGATCGGTACTTCCGAACCGACGATATATACAGGATGGATCGCATCCGGCTCTGTCTTCAGCAGCTGCTGATAGGTCTCTTCTGCCACTTCTGCAAGCAAGGCACCGCGGGCAGCTATGATCTCATCGCTGAGACGTGTATTTGGATCATCACTGGCCACTTTCATAGATGTATCAATGTGGATCTTGGTAAAGCCGGCTGCGACGTACTGCCGGATCAGCTCTTTGCTTTCTTCCATGGCCTTTTCTTCATCATAGTGTGCAAAGGTCAATGGTCCTAAATGATCTCCCCCAAGAATGATCTGCTTCATTGATATGTGCTCTTCAGCTGCCAGTTTTTTTACAAAGGCAACGAAATCTTTTGGCTTCATGCCGGTATAGCCGCCATATTGATCTACCTGATTGGCGGTTGCTTCAATTAAAAGAATTGATTCTGCATCTGCTGCCTGTGCCATGCATCCCCGCAGGGCTAGCTCATTTGCTGTACAGGCGGAATAGATGCCCACAGCCTGTCCGCTCTTCTGCAGTGCAATGATCTTTTTCAATGGATTTTCTTTCATAACAATACCTCCATTTTTATTATACGGAATCATATTTATGCATTTGGCGAGACTGTTTGCATTTATCGGCAAATATAATAAAAACAGCGGTATCTTTCGATATCACTGGTTATATATCATGTGTTTTACTTCTTTGATTTGACCCGGATGAAAGCAGTCAGATAGCTGAGCGAAAGACAGGTGCATCCGGCTAAGACACAGTAGTCGATGATCATGATCAGCAGCGAAGAATTCATCTGATAGCCATTGATCACCAAGAGGATGCCGAAGGCAAGATAGAGAACGAACAGCAGGATATAGCGTGTCGTGTTGCCTGTCTCTACCAGACTGTCAATGAAGCCTACCTTATGTTCCGGCTTGAAATTCGGAATGCTTACAAGACTTGGCAGCCAGGATCTGCGATAGCGGAATTCCAGAACGGCGAAGAAGATGACCGATGCCAGAAGAGGAATCTTCCAATCATTCATGAAGCTGACCAGTACCATGCCTAAGGCAATGGCCAAGGCAATGCGGTTGTGATAGAGCGTAAAGTTGTTAATGTTCTCCGACAGGATCAGATATCCATTCTTGGACATCGGATCATACATGACGGTCTGATTGTTCTTATTCAGATAGACATTCCATCCGCCGACTACTTTTTTGCCATTTTGACTGTTGGACTGACCTGTGCTTTTTACCATTGTGCCTGTCCTTTGCAGTAGGTCTCAGCGACCGTATAGTCATCTTCCAGAACAACGATATCTGCATCATAGCCAGCACACAGCTTGCCTAAATGATCATTCATTCCTAACAGGGAAGCAGGGTTGATCGTGCAGGAATTCAATGCCGCATCAAATGGAACATTTGCTCTGACGACCAGATTGCGCAGACCTTCATTTGTCTTCATGGTACTTCCGGCCAAGCTCTTTTTGCCTTCTGTCAGATGTGCGGAGCCATCCGGATAGATCTCGATCTCATGCCCACCGAACAGGAACTTGTCACCGGTCTTGAAGCCTTTGCACATCAGACCGTCGGAGATCATGATGCCATGATCCTTGCCTTTGCAGGTAAAGAAGATACTCAGTGCTTCCGGCGTGCTGTGATTGCAGTCGCAGATGACCTCACTGTAGAGATCATGATAGCGCAGAGCTGCACCGACAACGCCGTTTTCACGATGATTGAACGGGGATTGGCCGTTGTATGTATGTGTGATCGATTTTGCACCATTGGCAATTGCTAGAGATGCCTGTTCAAAGGTCGCTCCGGAATGTCCGATAGAAACAACAACACCATGGCTGCTGCAGTACTTGGTCAGGGCCAGATCCGGATCATGTTCCGGTGCCAGTGTGATGATCTTGATCAGACCGTCCGCTGCTTCCTGATACTGTTTGAATTCATCAATGGAAGCAGGCACAATAGCTTCCGGCGGCTGGGCACCTTTATACTGCATGTCAAGATACGGTCCTTCGAAATGAATGCCGAGGATATCAGCACCGTCCTTGCCGGCTTCGTGTTCTTTCTTGACCGCAGCAACATTGCGTACGGCCTTCTCCAGAACAGGATGCTTTTCGGTGATCGTTGTAGCCATAAAACCTGTAATGCCTTCATGGACAATATTCTTTGCCCATTTTTTCAGTCCTTCCGGCTCCGCAAAATTTGTATCAAAGCCATAAGCGCCATGGCAGTGAATATCAATGAAGCCTGGAACGATCCGACGATCGCCGTAATCTGTATCCGGGGCAGTGCTGTCGTAAGGAAGAATGGCTTGGATACGGCCTTCAGCTATCTCAAGCTCTGCGGGAAGAAAGACACCGTCGATCCATACTTTTGTACTTTGTATTTTCATATGATTGCTCCTTTATTTTTACCTATAGTAAATGTAGCACGAAATACGGAAAATGTGATTGTCATGATTTGTACTTTTGTGCAAATGTTTGTAATCTTTCAACTGAAGTGTTCAAATAACGGAATAATAAGCTATTTATAAGGATTCATCTCGGCATTTGTACATTTCAGTAATGATTTGCTATATTTCAACCGAACAGTTCCAATCCAAAAAGCCTCTTGCTATAATCCCATTGAAAACTGAGGGAGAAAAAATATGGAAATGATGTTTGGTTTTGCCAAAGAAAAGCTCTTGGAAAAAAAGGCTTTTGATACCGTCAACGAGATCCATCAGCAGCCTTCGACCTGGCAGAAGACTGTCAAGCAGATCAGGGAAAGATCTGCGGAGATCAAGAAATTCATTCAGAACATTACCGATCAGCCTGACTACGATATCATCCTGACAGGCGCTGGCACCAGCGAATTTGTCGGCAATGCTTTATATTCCTATCTCAACCGTATCTGTGACTATAAAGTTAAGAGCTAT
>JAAYWN010000189.1 GCA_012516665.1 Erysipelotrichaceae bacterium | reverse complement strand
TTCTGTGCGGACAGCAGTGACAGCTCTTTTTCTGCCGCATCGCCGTTTCTGCCTCTTGTGAGTATTATCTGTAGTCGGGATGCCTCAGCTTTGTTTATAGAAGGCATTCATAGTATAATTGAAAGCGTTAACAGTATATTGCTGCAGGGAGGAAAACGATGGATTCAGGTAAGATCGCAGAAAGCTTCCATCAAGGTCACTGCATTGACGCATATAAATTGTTTGGTGCTCATTTCTCTTATGAAGGAAATGAAGGAGTTCGGTTTACGGTATATGCGCCTCATGCTCATAATGTTTTTGTGATTGGCGGCTTTTCTCAATGGACAGAACATCCGATCCGGATGGAACGCACAGGTCTTGAAGGAATATGGAGCGTTTTTGTTAAAGGTGTTAAGGAATGGGATTCTTATAAGTATCGTATGGAAGACTGGAATGGTGCTTTCTTTGATAAAGCGGATCCTTATGCTTTTTATGCTGAAACAAGGCCGGAAACAGCTTCAAAGGTCTATGACTTGGGAGATATTCATTGGCATGATGAGGCATGGATGGATGCGCGCAGAGTTCAATATGATGCGCCGATGAACATCTATGAAGTCTATGCCGGAGGCTGGAAAAGGAATGGAGAATATCCATATACCTATGGCATGATGGAAGAAAATCTGATCCCCTATGTGAAAAAAAATGGCTATACGCATATTGAAATGATGCCTTTGACCGAATACCCTTTTGATGGTTCTTGGGGATATCAGGCAAGCGGATACTATGCTTTGACCAGCCGCTATGGCAACCCAGCAGAATTTGCATCCTTTGTGGATGCCTGCCATCGCAATGGCATTGGCCTGATCATGGATATGGTGCCGGTGCACTTTGTCAAAGATGCGTTTGGCTTATGCTGCTTTGATGGGCAGCCGCTCTATGAATATGCCAAAGAGTCTGATGCGCAATCGCAATGGGGCACGCTGAATTTCAATCTGTGGAAGGATGAAGTGCGTTCTTTCCTGATCAGTTCGGCAGCTTTCTGGTGCGATGTCTATCATATTGACGGGATCCGCATTGATGCGGTATCCAATCTGATCTATTGGGAAGGAAATCGGGATCGCGGTACCAATGATGGAGCTCTGGATTTTGTGAAGCGCCTGAATGACTGCATTCATCAAAGTTTCCCAGGCGTTATTACCATTGCTGAGGACTCTTCTGATTATCCCAGAGTTACAGGATCATTGGCACATGGCGGACTTGGCTTTGACTATAAATGGGATCTTGGCTGGATGAACGATACCCTGAAGTATTATGCGGAAGACCCTCTTTATCGCAGCTATGATCATCATAAGCTGACTTTTTCCATGGCGTATTTCTACAGCGAAAGATTTCTTCTGCCGCTGAGCCATGATGAAAATGTGCATGGCAAGAAAACGATCATTGACCGCATGTGGGGGACCTATGACGAAAAGTTCTCCCAGGTCAGGAATCTGTATGCATACATGTATGCCCATCCAGGCAAGAAGCTGAACTTCATGGGCAATGAGATTGCAAGCTTCCGCGAATTCGATGAGAAGAGAGAATTGGACTGGTTCCTGCTGAAATATCCAAGACATCAGGCTTTTGTCAGATATATGCAGGATCTGAATGCATTGTATCTCACGCATTCCTGCCTCTATGCTTCCGATTATGAAGCAGCAGGATTCCATTGGATCAATGCGGATAATGCGGCACAGAGCATCTATTCCTTCTATCGGCAGGGGACGGATGAAAGGATCATATGCATCATGAACTGTTTAGCTAAAAGCTATGAAAGCTATGATATAGAAGTGCCGCAGAAAGGTATTTATACGGAGATCTTAAATACTGAAGATGAGCGCTATGATGGCTGCGGAATGGTCAATGCAGAGCCTATGCATGCATGGGTAAATGGCAAACGAAAATATGCTGTAACGCTGAAGATTGCTCCATTTGCAGCAATATGGCTGCGGGTCAGCAAAGAACATTGAGAGGGGACGAAAATGTTTAAGAATAAGACGGAGTTTAAAAAAGAATTCACCCGAAGACTGGTCGAGTCGTATGGCTGTACAGTCGAAGAAACACACATCACTGAGAAGTATGTGGCTTTGGCAAAAATGGTGCGTGACTATGCCAATGTCAATTGGCGGGATACGAAAGTCGCTGCCAAGCAGGCTGATGCCCGTGAGATCTATTATTTTTCCATTGAATTTCTGATCGGCAGAATGCTGACGAGCAATTTGAAAAATCTTGGCATTTATGACATGGTGGTCGAGGGATTGGATGAATTGGGCATTGATTATCATGAACTTTCTGAATATGAATTGGATCCAGGACTAGGCAATGGCGGACTGGGAAGATTGGCAGCCTGCTTTATGGACAGCGGTGCTTCTTTGAACTATCCGCTGAATGGCAACTGTATCCGCTATAAATCT
>JAAYWN010000188.1 GCA_012516665.1 Erysipelotrichaceae bacterium | reverse complement strand
GCAAAATATATTATCCTGCCGCTTCTTTTTGAGATGCTCCTTTTAGGCATTCTGTTCCTGAAGAACCGCACTGCTTCTTTAAATTATCTATATGCACTGATACCGCTGCTGCTATTGACCGCAGGAATCGGTACGTATGTATACAACCGGGATGGCAACATGAAGCTGTTCATGAGCGCAGCCTGCCTGAGCTCTTTGGGCATTGCTCTGCAGATGCTGATCGATCAGGTCTATCATCCGATCACCGTCTTCTCTTTCTGGAAACTGATGCTGGGAATTGCGGTCGCTGCTGTTTTCATTCTGATCTACAGCTATTTCCGCAGATTTCTGAATTCAGCCATCACCATGTATGTCATGATGGGTGTTTCTGCCGCAATCTATCTTATTCTGATCATCGCTTGTTCCGATCCGAATGGATATGGCACAAGCGCATGGATCCTCATTGGTTCATATACGATACAGCTGACGGACTTTACCAAGATATCTGCCGTCATGTTCTATGCCTCTCTGTTCTCACCGCATGCCCATCGTGATGAGAAGCAGGTGCTGCTGATCTCCAGTGTTTTCTTTGCCATCAATTTGGTCGGATCATTGGCCATCAAAGAACTTGGTTCTTTCTTTATTCTGTTCTTTCTGCATCTTTCGATCCTGTACATCTTTATGAAGCGTGGAAACAAAAAGAGGATCTATCTGATCGCCGTCTTTGCCTGCATCCTGCTCGCGGTGATCATGGTGTTCGTGCTGTATAAAGTCATGGTCTCAGCCGCCGAAGCGGGAACCTTGAATTCCATTGAATCCTTTCTGTGGCCGATCGTCAAAAAAGCCTATCAGCGCTTCTCCGTTACGGCCAATATCAATCTGGATCCCAATGGTGCCGGCTATCAGCTGCTGCAGGGAAAGAAAGCTCTTTGGATGAGCGGTCTGTTCGGCAATCAGGTCAATTTCAATGCCATCCCTGTTGCAGAAAGCGATATGGCTTTTATTTCCTTATGCAATGGCTTTGGCTTTGTCTTCGGCTTTGCGGCAATTGCGATGTTCTGGCGCATGATGATCGCCGGTTCTGAACTGAGCAGGGAATATCTGCTGAAGAACAGATGTGAAGCAATTGTTGTCTATGGTGCTTCCGTACTGATCTTCCTGCAGGCCATGATCGTGATCTTAGGCTCCTGCAATGTCATTCCTTTTACCGGTCTGCCGATCCCTTTCCTTTCGCGGGGCGGGACCTATCAGACCATTGTCTTCTGTTTTGTCGGACTGCTTCTGCATATGTCCGAAAAGAATGTAAAGGAAGGAGGTGAGAGCGATGACGGACCAAGATCCGACGGAACCGAACAAGAACCGGAAACGGAGACCGATAGAGGGGAGAAAACTTCTATCCAGGCGTAGGATCCGCTTTGCGGAGATCGGCATCAGTGCCGTATGCGTTGGCTTTGTCGGAGTGTTCGGAGTCAAATACGTCATCAATCCATATGTGCTCTCATCTTCCGCTGCCACAAAGAATACGGTTATCTATAATGCTATCAAAGATTACGCGGTTGAAGGTGATATCACTGACAGTGCCGGCAATATCATCTTAGGCAATGGCTCTGCCGGTGTCTCTGCTACGGCTGCTTCGCCAGAGAATTACAGTTATGCTTGGCTGCTTGGCTATTACAGCGTCAACTCCGGCAAAGAAAATTCCTTTGGACTGCGCGGCAATCTGAAAGAATATTCCCGCTATTATCTGGATCAGGCAAATAAAGGTGCCACGGTAAAACTGACGACCAATACCGGTCTGCAGAATTATGCCTATTCCCTGCTGAATGGCGAAGAAGGTTCCATCACTGTCTTAGAGAATAAAACAGGTGCGATCCAATGCCTGACATCGCAGAGCACGATTGACTACAACGTCAATGATACCAATACCCTGCTGAATACCACGGTAGAGAGTTCGCAATACCGCCGCGGCACCTATGAAGTCGATCCGCCAGGTTCGACCTTCAAAGTCGTTACCGCTGCTGCCGCCTTAAAAAAACAGGAAGATGAAAGTCTGAGCGACAGTTTCTTTGATTACGTGGATAATGGAACATATGTTCCAGCTGGCTCTGACTTTACGATCACCAATTATGCCAATCGCAGCTATGGCAATGTCAATCTGGAATCAGGACTGAATCATTCCGTCAATACCTATTTTGCCAATTTAGGCGTCAAGGTCGGCGGAAAACTGATCCAGGACATGGCTTCAAAGTTCATGATCGGCAAAACGATCGAGATTCCTTTCTTAGGCACGATCTCTTCCAGCATCGATGATCTTTCTAAAGCAGATACAGCCGAGATTGCCCAGAGCGCTTTCGGTCAGGGACATACACAGGTCACACCATTCAACATGGCACTGATTGCTCAAGCCATTGCCAACAATGGTGAAATGATGGCACCGTATATTGTTTCCAGCATTCATTCCGGCAAGCTTCCTTTATATCATTTCTTTCAGCACAAGCTCTCGACGGTACTGGACAGTACGGTCGATACAAAACTGAAAGCGATCATGCATTCAACCGCTGTCGGCTATGGTCTGAATGAAGCACAGTATGGGATGGTCTATGCTAAGACCGGTACCGCCGAATGTGCGGATGGACGTATCCATACATACATCATCGGTTTTACCGAGAAGTATTCATTCTGCATTTCGATGAATAACAGCGGCACCTCTGAAACACTGTGGGGAACTGCTCGTCAGCTGGTCAATTATCTCAACCAGATTGCCGCAAAATAAAAGCCGCTGTATATACTGTACCCCGAAGAGTAGACACCTAAATAAAAGGTGACTGTCCTTCGGGATTTTCATATACTTGAATGAGAGGGAATAATTATGAAATACGAACGCAATTATTTCACAGATACACAAATTAAAG
>JAAYWN010000187.1 GCA_012516665.1 Erysipelotrichaceae bacterium | reverse complement strand
TGCAAAGAAAAGAGGATCCTTGCGGATTCCCTAACAATTTCAGCAATCTGTCTGCCGCTGTGCCAAAACGCGCAGTATCCAAGCAATGCCATAGGCACCGCCGAGGATCAGTCCCATCCAAAGAACACTGGCAAACCAAGGCTGCTGGGCGATCCGCAGGAACGGATACGGTCCATCTGCCAGCTGCAGAAGATTCAGCACGATCATGATACCGGCATAGATCAATGTCGGCACCAGTACAGCCAACGTATCTTTCTTCGCCATCGGTCTCAAAGGATCCAGCCAGACAAAAGAGATAAACACAAGGATCGGACACAGCAGATGATGATACAGCATCGAACCATCCACCAGCATAAAATGTGCTGTACTGATACCTCCCTGAATCGGGATCAGCACAAAGATGACCACAAAGAAAGTCAGCGTCAGACAGACCGCTGAAATATATTTAGCAAATTGGATCCAATGCGGGATGGCAGTCTTCTTTCCACGCAGAATCTGAATCTCACTGATGGCAAGGCAGGAACATGCAAGCATTGCAAAGACATTGCTGTCCTCCGTATAGAACTGTGCAAAGTCCCATCCGCTCCGACATACATAGAGCCATCCGCCGACTGCTTCAAAGAGCACGATCAGCAGATTGCAGAAAAGCGCAGCCATGATCTTTTTTCTATTCATATTATTCCGCCTGATTCAGACCAGAGCGGCTGAGGCGCGGATTATCTTCCCCATATTCACAGCCATGCCAGATATATTTTCTCGTCACACGGCCGGAGATCAGACAGATGATCTCATAAGAGATCGTCTTCAGTTCATCTGCCATTTCTTCCAGATCGATATGATCGCCGAAAACCTCAACTTCTGTTCCCGGTGCCACATCATGATCCAGTCTGACCATGCACTGATCCATGCATACACGGCCGACGATCTCAGCCATCTGTCCGTCAACATAGACTTTTCTGCCTTGGTTGGCACGGATAAAGCCATCCGCATAGCCAATCGGCATTGTCGCAATGATCTGATCGCTGTCAGCGGTATAGGTAGCCCCATAGCCGATCGTTTCGCCCTTAGCAACATGCTTGGTCATACTGATGCATGTATGCAGCGAGATTGCTTTCTTCAGATCTTTCTTATAAGGAGAGATGCCGTAGAGAGAAATCCCTACGCGGCATGCATTGGAGATCTCATCCTTGAAGAAGATCGTTGCATCGCTGTTATCGCAATGGATCCACTCAAAAGGATACTGCAGTGCTTTTACAGCCGCCGCAAACTTCTGATACTGCTGATCGGTGATTTTATGATCCAGCTGATCAGAACAGAAGAAATGCGTAAAGATGCCTTCCATTCTGCATCCCGCTTTCTTCAATTGATCAAATGCTTTCTGCAGCGAAGGAATATCTTTAAAGCCAATGCGATTCATACCGGTATCTACCGCCAGATGGACCTGCAGGTCCTGACAGTTCTCTGCCGTTACCGCATCGACCCATTCTTTCGAATACGCTGCCGTACTGATATGATGCTGGATCAGGATCAATGCATCCTGAGCATCCACGGCTCCTAAGATCAGGATCTTTCCATCATATCCTTCATTTCTCAGCATCAGTGCCTCATCCAAGGAAGACACTGCCAGCATATCAGCCCCTGCTTCCAATACCGCATTGGCGACCTGCTGATCCCCGCATCCATACGCATCTGCTTTCAATACAGCAATATATTTTTTTCCGCAGATATCTTTTGTGCGATGGACATTTTCTGCAATCGCATCCAGATTGACTTCCATCCAGGTATTTCTATACATAATTTCGCTCCTTTTAGTACAGTGATGAATAATGATATCCAAAAACAATTCCCGCCGCCCGGAACAGAAGTCCCAGCAGACTGCTGATATTGGTCGCAAAGTTCATCTGCACCCATAAGCGCAGAGAACCAGGCCAAACAGTCGGATGGATAATGACATAAAGGATCCCATCCATGCCATACATCGCGCAGAGATCACCAATCATGATTGCCAGAACAGTGCATATGGCACCTAAGATACAGTATGCTTTCCCGATGCCATGGCCATATTTCTGGATCAAAGAACCGATCGACCAGCCCAGGAATAAATAGATGACTTCCATCTGAATCTGGATATAGCTGATGATCACGCCATAGAGCAAGCCTAATAAAACGGCGGAACATATTCCGATCAGAACTGCCACCAAAAAACGTTTATTGCTGTTCAGACCGCCGGTGTTGTATATCTGCATGATTCATCCTCCAAGTACGCTGTATATTGTATCACAATGAATTATTTCAGCAGAATTACATATGCATTTTCTTGAAAAGTTTGCGAAATAATTGGTTGACTGCATAGGTGTGCCGTGGTATATTAATTTAGCACTCTGAAACAGAGCTGTGTACCATGTTATGGAGGTTTAGCTCAGTTGGGAGAGCATCTGCCTTACAAGCAGAGGGTCAGCGGTTCGAGCCCGTTAACCTCCACCATTTATATGCCGACTTAGCTCAATTGGCAGAGCAACTGATTTGTAATCAGTAGGTTGTAGGTTCGATTCCTATAGTCGGCACCATCTTCTATTTGGAGACGTAGCGAAGAGGCTAAACGCGGCAGACTGTAAATCTGCTCCCTATGGGTTCGGTGGTTCGAAACCACCCGTCTCCACCATTTTTACTTATTTACTTAAAATTTGATGCATCTGCTGGGTGCACACGATGAATTTGATTGGGGCATAGCCAAGCGGTAAGGCAAGGGACTTTGACTCCCTCATTCGTGAGTTCGAATCTCGCTGCCCCAGCCATTATATATACCACTGATGTCTCGGTAGCTCAGGTGGTAGAGCAACTGACTTTTAATCAGTGGGTCGAGGGTTCGATTCCCTTCCGAGACACCACTTCTGAAAAGATGCGAGTGTAGTTCAATGGTAGAACGGCAGCCTTCCAAGCTGCATACGTGAGTTCGATTCTCATCACTCGCTCCATATAGAAGTATGAGTCACTGCAAAGTGGCTTTTTTTTGTTTTCTAAGACTTGGAACAACTCTCTGCATCCCTCCTGTATTGTTTCGTCTATAATGAGCACAGGAGATTACGATAATGGATGCCAAAGAAAAGATCTATGTAACAGGTCATATCCATCCGGATACAGATTCTATAGCTTCAGCAATCGGATATGCTTTCTTTAAAAGGGCACAGGGGATCAATGCTGTACCATGCCGTTTGGGAAAGATCAATTATGAAACGGATTATCTGCTTAAAAGATTTCATTTTGAAGAACCTATGCTGTTAAAAGATGCCAGAAAGACATTGGCAGAAATTGAATTGGATCCTCCGGATGCTATATCCGAGGAAACAACGATCTATGAAACAATTAAAAAAATGCAGGAGACACACCGTCCTGCTTTCTGTGTGACCAATGCAGATGGAACCGTTGAAGGCATTGTCACCAAGAGCAACCTCAGCAATATCAGTTTGGGCGATACAGCCAGCGGTATTGATCTTCTGCGTGAAACATCGATCGATCATATTGCCAAAACGATCAATGGGACCATTGTCTACCGCGATGCGCAGATCCACATCAACGGCAAAGTATCGATCATTGCTCTGACTTCTTCCAAGCTTGATCATTATGAGATCCAGGATCGCATTGTGATCGTCGGCGATGATGCCCAAGCGCAGAAAGAACTGATCCGCAAAGGCGCTGGGATACTGATTGCCGTATGGACCAAAGAAATCCAGCCGGATGTCATAGACACAGCTCAGGAATATCACTGTCCGCTCATTCTTTCCGGCCATGGATCCATGAATACATCCCGTTATATTTATTTTGCCCCGCCGGTAAAGCTTGTCATGACAAAGAAGCTGATCATGTTCCATATCAATGATCTCGCAGAAGATGCCGGCCGTAAAATGATGTCTTCGCGCTTCCGTACTTATCCGGTCATTGATGCCAATGGAAAGCTGCAGGGATATGTTTCGCAGTATCACATTATCAATGCCGCAAATAAAAAGATCATTATGGTCGACCATAATGAATTTTCTCAGTCGGTGCAGGCCATTGAAAAAGCACAGCTGGTCGAAGTCGTTGATCATCATCGCATCTGTGATTTTTCCACCGTTCAGCCTGTCTCTTTCCGCAATGAGATCGTCGGAGCGACCGCAACGATCATTGCCACGATGTTCCGTGAAAATCAGATCCCGATCCCTGAAAATCTGGCTGCCCTGCTTTTAGGTGCCATTCTTTCCGATACTCTGCTGTTCCAATCTCCTACCTGCACAGCCAAGGATCGCAGTACCGCCAATATCTTAGCAGCTCTGGCTGGTCTGGATATTGATGCCTTTGGACGGCAGATCATTGAGCAGCAGGCAGATACCGGTGCCCAGAGCCTCATTGAACAGATCAATCAGGATATTAAATCCTATGAGATCAATTCCATCCAGGTCATTATTTCACAGGTGATGACGGCTTCTCTTTCGGATGTGCAGAAAAAAGCTGAAGAGATCCAGGAACAGATCAATGAATATGCAGACCGAAAAGAAATGAAGCTGCTGCTTGTGGCCTTCACCAGTCTCTTGGATCAGGGATCCATCTTATTTGCGGCCGGTGAAAATGCCGGCTGGGTATCTGAAGCTTTTCCGGAACAGGCTGAACCATATGGGATTCAAAAAGGACTGCTTTCAAGAAAATCGCAGATCGTACCGAAGATCACAGAGATCATCAATCGCTATGCTTAAGCCTGTTTCAGATCAATGATCACAATTTCTGGATTGTTGTAGAGACGCGGGATCCATGGACATCCTGATGCTAAGCCGCGTGAGATCACAAGCTTGCGGCCATTGAGGTCATGAACGCCTTCTGTATACTTCGGGAATAATCCCTGATGAGGAAAATAAACGCCCTGATGCGTAAAAGGAATGCGCCATTGCCCACCATGGGCATGACCGCTGATGATCAGATCGCAGTCCACTGTACGATAGAAATCAATATAGTCCGGACGATGCGAGATCAGAATGCGAAAAGCATCCGTATGGTATTTCTCGGAGATCTCGCGGGATGGGAACTTCACGCGGCTCCCCTGGTCTTTCATGCCATAGATCTCGATCTGACAGCCATCCTTTGCAAGCAAGGAGCCGCTGTCGTCCAGCACATGAACTCCTTCTGCCTCTAAGCGCAGGCGCAGACGTCCGATCTGTTCTTTCAGATAGATATCATGGTTGCCGGAAGTAAAATAGACCGGCAGGCCCTTCAGTCCGCGGATCAGTTCAAAGCTGATCTCAAAATCACGATCAACATCAAAGAGATCCCCTGGTATGATCACCAGATCCGGCTTCTCTTTTTTTATAATACTCAGGATCTTGGACTGTCCTCTGCCAAATCTGCGGCAGTGCAGATCCGAGATCACTGCAATCCGGATCGGTGTTTTGATCTTCTTAGAAGCAATGGAATCATGACTGACATCCATATGATACGGCAGTCCAGCAGTGACAATGCCTGCTGCCACCAGACCGGTGCCAAGCAGAAATGTTCTATTCATCCGCGTCCTTCCTTTCTT
The DNA here is from genome assembly GCA_012516665.1 of Erysipelotrichaceae bacterium. GTDB lineage: Bacteria > Bacillota_I > Bacilli_A > Erysipelotrichales > Erysipelotrichaceae > Bulleidia. The sequence continues at coordinate 3,150 of JAAYWN010000187.1, read as the reverse complement.
TCATCTGAGCCGACAGCTTCTCCTTCTGATGCGAAATACGGATCACAAGAATGCCGTCCAGTATGGCAAGAATCACGGTCAGGATCATCACCCAAAGGGGAATATTTTCTTCCCAGCGGATCGCCAGAAACAGAATGATCACCGCAGCACTGAGGACAAAAGCCCTTTTCTCTGCACGGTGCAGCCGCCGATAGGCATCATAAAAACTGTCTTTCATAGGTCCTGTCCAAAATCCTTTAAAATATCTTCTTCCGGAATGCCGCGATAGATCAGCTTCTCGGCCAGGATCGTATACTGCATCCTGCCTTCATCATCTTTCGTTCCTTTCAGAACTGTTCCATAAATATGTTTTTCACCCTGGCGGAATTCCACGGTATCTTCTGCTGCGATTCTCTGCATGTCTCTATTATACAGGAAATGGAATCATTCTGTCTTCAGGCAAGCCGGCGCAGCCATTTTCCCCGGCCCAAGCGGATCAGGAAGAGAATGCCGCGGAAGCACAGTTCGACCGTCATCGCAATCCATACGCCATACAGGCCAAGTGTCTGTGCTAAGAAATAGGCAATAGTGATCCGTACGCCCCAGATACTGACAAGATTCAGAATGCCAGGCACAAAGGTATCGCCGGCCCCACGCAGAGCTCCCGTCGCAACAATAGAAGCCGCAAACAATGGCTCCGCAAACAGTTCAAGACGCAGGACCTGAATGCCAAGTTCCTGCACCGCCGCATCCGGCGTCAGGAATGCAAAGACAAACGGGCAGATAAAATACATGATCACACCAAGCAGGGACTGCACCGCAATGCCCACAGCACAGTTCAGCCAGGCAAAAGATTTTGCAAGATCGCTGCGGTCTGCTCCGACCGCCTGACCGATCATCGTCGTGGCCGCGGATGCAATGCCGTAGCCAGGCATATAGCAGACGCTCTCAGCGGTTACAGCAAAGCTGTTGGCGGCAATCGCCACCGTGCCAAGCGGCGCTACAATGCGCGTAGATACGACCATCGCTCCCGTTGTCGCGGTCTGTTCCAAAGCCATCGGCAGACCAATCTTCAGTGCCTTCTTGATTACTTCCTTCTGCGGCATCCAGCCGCTCTGCGACTTTTTCAAAGCCAGCGTCTTTTCCTTGCACGCCGCCTGATACAGCATGAAGCCCATGACCGTCGCTACCGCAAAACATGTGCCAAGCTGGGCACCCATCACGCCCAAGCCAGCACCCGGCATTGTAAAGGAAAAACCAAAGAGCGAAACAAGCCGGGTTGGAAAGATCAGAAAATAATTGTATATAACATCCAAGCCGCACATCGTGCCAGCCAAGATGCTTGGTGTCTTCATATTGCCAGCACACTGCAGCATGCTCATGCACAGGGTGTTGATCTGCCGCACGGGAATAAAGATTGCAAAGAAAAGGAAATAGTAATGAGCATCCTGCCAGATGGCCGGATCAGCGCCAAGCCATTGCGGCAGTGAAAAGGATATTAGAATGCCGATAGCCGAAACAAGAAGCGACAGTAGCAATGCGGATGGCAGCGACTGTTTGAAGATCGCATGCGACCTTTTCATGTCGCCTGCCCCCACAGCATGTGCCACCTGCACAGCAAACCAGCCGCGGCTGCGTTGATCAGCGCACCGAAAAGCCATGTCGTAGATGCGACTAAGCCGACAGATGCGGAAGCCAGTGCGCCCAATGAACCGACCATAGCCGCATCAATATACTCCATGATGATCTCCGAGATCTGGGCAAGCGTTCCCGGAAGGCTCAGACGGAAAATAGCCGTCAGCTTATCTTTCAATGTCAGTTTTTTTCCGCTTCTCATCATTTCAGAAAAGCTGGCAGATTCACTCATGGCCCTATTATACAGGAATGTCTCATGAAGTCATACGAAAAGAAGGCACTCAGCCTTCCTTCTTGTTTTCCATGCGCCAGAACAGCAGCGGCGCAAGATACACTGCGCCAAAGACAGCCAAGCCTGCACTGAGGAACTTTGCGATACGAAGATCGATCATGCGCTTGGCAATGAAGCTGACGCCGAAATAGAGACCGGCCGTAATGATCGCGCCGATGATCAGCCGCAGGATCCTGGTCCGCCGATCAAGATGCTCGGTAGAGAAGCAGACATATTTCTTTTCCAGATACCATCCGACAAGTGCCCCGGCAAACATGCCGTAGGACTTCATGCCGTCTGCCTGCATATCCTTCGGATCGACCAGCAGAACGCCATTCTCATACGTCATCGGATAGGACTTCAGCAGCGTATAGGCAATCAAGCCAGCCGTGATCAGCAGACCGGCAGCCAGGATGACCGTATCATTCCGATCTCCTTTTTCATACCAGGCAAACAGCGTCTGCACTGCAAACAGGACAAAGATCCCTTCGGCCATTGCAATCAGAACATCCTGCGGTGTATGCACGCCAAGATAGTTTCTTGAAAAAGCAATCAGCAGGATCAGAATGATCATGCCCCACATCATTTTTTTATTCTTTTTTTCCTGCATGGCAATACCGCCATAGACACTGACTGCTGTGATCGTATGTCCGCTTGGGCACGAATAGCCGCCGGCTGTTGAAATAGACAGGGCGCTGGGCACGATCCTCGCATCCCTTTTCCAAGGACGGTAGGCACAGATCGTATTCTTGATTGCCGAATTCAAAGAAGCACCGATCGTAAAGCTGGCCAGCAGGAACTTTCCCTTCTGCTTATCGCGGCACCAGTATATATATGCGATCACTGCAACTGCGGCAATGCCAACCAGAGAAATGATGTTGAACAGAACATCTGCAAATGATCCAAGCGCCTGCCGGATCTGCTGCAGCCATAATAAATAATCAATATCCATAAATTACCTCTAGTCATATTATACCGTGATTCCTGCTGCTTCTATACCCTGTTTTTCGTGAATTTTACATGCACTTACAATTTTCTTTTCCTTCAATCTTTCTTCGTCTGCTGTTCACAAAGCGCCAATATAGTATGCATAGTACCAAAAAGAAAAGGAGCTGTTCGCAATGAAAAACATTTATTTGAAAAAAGGTCTAGCAATCGCTGCAGCCGCAGTCCTGCTGGCTGGCTGTTCTGCCTCGGCAGCTGCATCTTCCCCAGCCGTTTCCTCTGCAGCTTCGCAGAGCACCAATACATCCGGGACCTCCACG
>JAAYWN010000186.1 GCA_012516665.1 Erysipelotrichaceae bacterium | reverse complement strand
CTTGTTTATCTGCTCATCATTATTCCCTTTACCGGCATTGCGGAAGGACCGGCTCTGACCCAGAGCCTGACGATGCCTGGCTTTATTCTGGAAGCTATTAATGAAAAATGGTATCTGCAGCTGCTCTACTACGGCGGCATGCTTGCATTAATGATCCTATCGATACGCTGGATCTATATCATACCGGCAATGAACATCCAGAAAGAAGATTTCAGGAAAGCATCCGGTGAGAGCTTGGCCATGACGCATAAGAAGCTCTTTTCGACGATCCTGACTTTAGGCATCTGCTATCTGTTCATGTTCTGCATTATTATGATCCTGTCTTTAGGCATCTTCTTCGGAGCATTTGCCATTATTCATTGGCTGGATCCGACCGTCAGTCTGACACAGTGCATTGAACCGGTGATCATCTCGGACGTTGTCATTGTCTATATCTTTTTTGTCATTATGACCCAGCCTCTGGTCCTCAGCCGGATCTATGTGGATTATAAGCGCATTCTGCAGAAGGATGGCATTGTACTTCCAAAGTATCAGAAGCCGGTATCCCTGCTGACAAAATATAAGCCCGTGAGGATCATTCTCTATCTTTGTGCCGCCGTAGGTATCTACTTCTTTGTGCCGCCGCGCTATCAGGAGATCAAGCTGATCCTGAATAATGCGTCAAGCGAAACAATGGTCATGGCACATCGCGGAGATTCTGTCCATGCACCAGAAAATACTCTGCCTGCTTTTCAGGCCGCTATTGATCATGGGGCAGACGCCGCTGAAATGGATGTACAGATGACCAAGGACGGTACGATCGTTGTACTGCATGATTCTTCGATTGACCGTACAAGTACGGGAACGGGGAATATCTGGGATGTGACATATTCTGATATTGAGAATCTGGATAATGGATCTTTCTTTGATGCCGCTTTCGCAGATACTCGTATTCCGACATTGGATCAGGTGATCAAGCTCTGCAAAGGAAAACTGTATCTGAATATTGAGATCAAACGGACCGGACATGATGATGGCATTGAACAGAAGGTCATCGATATCATCAAAGACAACGAATTCCAAGAACAGTGCGATATCACTTCCATGGATTACAATACATTGGTCACCGTGAAAAGCATTGATCCTTCTATTGAGACCGTCTATACAACAAATGTTGCTTTAGGAAATGTAGAAAATATGTCAGCAGCTGATACCTTCAGCATTGAAGGTACTTTTGTGACGCAGTCCTTTGTCAGGCAGCTCCGGCAGAATGGCAAAAAATTCTATGTCTGGACGGTCAATGATGAAGACCAGATGCAGAAAATGATCAATCTTGGGGCCAATGCCATCATTACCAACGATCCTTCGATCTGCCGAGAAATTGTTGCGTCTGATGATCAAAAGGGTGTCTTTGGTGTCCTGCAGCGATTAAGGACAGGACTGCTTGGCAAATGATCCTATTTCAGAAAAAAACGCCGTACGGTACCCTGGCAGTGGCAGAAGAAGAAGATCGGCGTCTGCTGCTGTGCAATAGGCGTATCGAGTCTGCCATTTATCTTTCACCTGAACAATAGAATAAACTGATCTTTCCCTATATGCAGAGATTCAGCTATGCATTTGCGGTCAATCCCAAGATCCATCGCACACTGCTGATCGGCGGCGGTGCTTTTGCCTATCCAAGGTACTATCTGGCGCAGTATCCGGACTGTCAGATCGATGTGATCGAGATCTCAGAGGATATTCTGGCGATCGATCAGAAATATTTCTCCTTGGATGCAATCCGGAATGAACGCATGAAGATCATCTGCGATGACGGGATGCGATATCTTCAGAAGTATGCCGATACTTATGATCTGATCATCAATGATGCGTTTGTGGGCAGCGCAGAAATGTGCCGGGATCTTTCCGCTGTACAGCTGATCCATCGCCATCTCAATGAACATGGCATCTATCTGGTCAATGCGGCTGTGTCTGTCAAAGGATTGTTTTCGACAAAATACCGTCATTTTGATACAATACTGAAGAGGGAATTTAAAGAAACTGCCATGATGCAGTGCGATGAACAGCGAAGCCTGTATGAAAAGCAGAATATCCTGATGATTGCATCTGATGATTCCTTGCTTTAGATAGTAGAAATCATCGTGCTTCTGCTATAAACTAAGAATTACTGTGAAAGGGACGGTAGAATAATGGCAAAGAAAAAGAAGCTGTCAAAAGAAGAGCTCAGAATAGAGAATGAAAAGATCAGAGAGGACATGCATACCCAGAATCAAGGCAGCAGTGAAGATTCTGAACGCATCGTCAACAGTTTGAAGGGATTCAATATTGCTTCATATGCTCTGCTCTTAGTGCTTCCGATCATTGGTATCTGGTGGCTGTGGTACAAGAAGGATAAACTGAAGCTGAATCAGCCGTCCATGATTGTTTGGACAGGCATCGGTGTCGTTATCCTGGTTGAACAGATCATGCTGATCTATCAGAATTTTGCTGGCTGAAATACACTGAAAAGTGTATTTTTTTCGCTCTTTTCAAGATAAGTGCTGATTTAACGCCGGAGTACCAAATCCTGTACAGCAGAAAGGATATACATCAATACCATATAGGTAAGAGGTGATATCTATGCTTGATCAAGGATTTATGAATACTCTGTCTCCAGTT
>JAAYWN010000185.1 GCA_012516665.1 Erysipelotrichaceae bacterium | reverse complement strand
GCAGCACATCCCATTCAAGAATCAGGAACTTTCACTGAGAATTTAACAAAATTTCTTATGAAAGCAGAGTTTTTGTGTACCTTCCCCAGATCATCTATACCTATTATTCTACATACTTTTTAGAAATTGAACATACTTATGCAAAGAGAAAAGTCCTATTTCACAGGGACTTTCCGTGAAAAGGAACTTTCATTTAAAATTGAGCCTATTCAGCTCCTTCCGGCAGGATCAGAGTCCCTGCTGCATAATATCCAGCTTCATAATGTTCCTGAAATTTCGCATCCAGAACTTCAGTTCCGCTGCTGTCGATCGGAATAGGAATCTTCTTGCCATTGCTGTCCAATGCATCGCTGCCGCTGCTGTCTGTATAGTAGTGCTTTGCAATCTGATCACCATAAGAATTTTTGATGACATTGCCTGATGCATCCGTCCAATATTCTGTTTCGGATGCGGTTTCATTCCAAGGACATGTTCTCGTGTATACTGTATCACCTGTATCTCCTGAAAACGCAAAGACACATTTCGAACTGTCAGTCACTTTCTTTTCAACCAGATGATACTGATTGATCATATACAGATCATGATAATTCGATACAAAGTAGCCGCCTGTCCTCATCAGGATCTTCAAAGTCTGATCATCATAAGGCAGCTTATACTGGCTGATCTCTGAAATATCTGCAATCACAGATGTCTCCACATCCGCGAAGGCACTGCATAGCTGTTTTGTTTCATCTTCATCATCAAAGCCAGTGATCAAAGGAATATTCGCAATGATACCAAGATATCCGCTGTCCAAAGATGCAGTCGTATGATCCGCGAGGATGACCGTCGGCTCATCACTGTCATAACGGTATCCAATCGCCTTTTTTTCAGTAATATTTATAGAGACAACATGATTGGCATTCAATGATACTTTAGCATCCTGGATCATTGGATTGCTTTTCAAACGCAGTTCAGTAATAAATGGAACAGTCAGGAAGAACCGATGACTGGTATCGACATTGGATACTTCCTTGATATATTCAGACGGAAGATTGATATTGCCGCTGACGGAAACGCTTTTGACACAGCTTGAAGGCATACTGAAATATACAGCAATGATCAAAAGAGCTCCGCAGAACATTGCCCATTTCAATACACGCGGCTGACTGCTGATAAAATCGATCTGTGCTTTATGCAGACGTTTCTTAGCAAAGATCTCCTGCACACCGCTGGGGACATAGTCATCCTCTTCTGTTTTGATATCATCTGCTACCAATTGAACTTCTCCATTTCCGTTTTCAGTTCAACGCCGTATTTTTCTTTTACTTTCTGCTGGATTTCTTCCACCAGTGCAATATACTCCGCTGCTGTTGCATGATCCGCATTGACAATGAAATTGCAGTGCTTGCTCGATACTTCTGCTCCCCCATGGCGATGTCCGCGGTAGCCGATACCTTCAATCAGCTCCCATGCATTCATGCCTTCCGGATTGCGAAAAACGCTGCCGCAGCTTGGCTGATTCAAGGGCTGTGAAGCCATTCTTCTCATTCTTCTGTTCTCGATCAGGGCCTGGATCTCTTCTGTGTCCTTCGGCTGCATCTGCAGTCTGACTGCTAAGATGATCCAATCCTGATGTTTCTGAAAGATGCTTGTGCGATATGAAAACTCGCATTTCTCTGCCGGCATCCATTCCAGTTTTCCATCACGGTAGACAAATACTTCTTTGATGATATCAGCCATGCAGGATCTATATGCACCTGCATTCATATAAACAGTTCCGCCGACCGTTGCCGGTATGCCAGCCGCAAATTCCAATCCGCTGAGACCATGCTTAGCAGCATCGATGGCCAGAGCAATAATCGATTCCCCTGCCTGTGCAGTAATCACATCATCATTGATGATCACATCATTAAAATATCGATCCAGCTTGATGACAGCACCTTTAAAGTCATGATCGGAGCATAAAAGATCGCTTCCTTTGCCAATCACTTTATAGGGAACATTTTTTTCTTTCAGCAGACGAATGATCATATCCAAGGCTACATCTGTTTCTGGATATACAGTATATGCAGCCTTTCCGCCAATCTGCAGAGTCGTCATCTTTGCTAAAGACAGATCCGCTTTCGTCAGAGAAATCTTATTCAATTCATCAAACAGCTCATCCATTATTCTGCTATCTCCCTTATCCAGTCAATGATCTGATCCGCAGCATCTGCTTTGCCCAGCTTTGCCGCATTTTCATGCATGGTCACGCGGGCATCCTTATCAAGCATCAGTGCATTGATCGTATCAGCCAATATATGTGCATTCAGGTCCTTTTCTTCAATGATGTCTGCCGCTGATGCATTCACTAATTCCATTGCATTATAATACTGATGATTGTTCGGCACATATGGACTTGGAATCAGTATAGACGGTGTTCCAATAGCACAGATCTCTGCCATTGTTGTCGCACCAGCTCTTACCACTGCCAAAGAACATCCTTTCAGCATCATCTTGCCATCAACATAATCAACGATCTTGATGCGTTCATTGGATCGATATTGGAAATGATAATCATTGGATCTTCCGGCTGCCGCAATGACTTGAAAATCAGAATGCAGGAGCGGCAATGCTTCATCTATTACTTTAGAGACGGAGGAAGAGCCAAGTGAGCCCATCATAAAAACAATAAAAGGAATCTTTGGATCCAGCCCCAATGTTTTCAAAACATGCGGATCCCATACTGTATCAGCTGCCTGAGCAGCTTCTGGATTGCCTAAGATCTTCGTCTTTTCTATCGGGAACTGTTCCAAGCTGCTTTCATAGCAGCCAACAATCGCATCCGCATATTTTGCCAAAAACCGATTTGCCTTTCCGGCATAGCTGTTCTGTTCATGCAGCATCGTCGGTATCTTCAATGCATGCGCTGCTTTGATCAAGGGAACGCTGATATAGTTGCCAAAACCAATGCAGATCGATGGCTTTTCTTTCTGCAGAATCGAACGGCAGTACTTTTCTGCTTTCAGCAGACTGAATAAAGAAGCTGCTTTAGCTGCCATGCCGCCATTCATACCGCTCATCGTAAAACCATAAAATCTATAGCCTTTGCATGGAATCAGTTTAGCTTCCATGCGATTGTCTGAACCAAAGAAAACAATCTCTGTACCAGGTTCTTTCTTTTGTATCCTTTCTGCCAATGCTAAAGCAGGATATATGTGACCGCCGGTCCCGCCGGCAGCTATCATTACTTTCATGTGACTGTGCCTCTCAATCCTCTATATTTTAACATAATCAATCATATCCATAAATACTAAAAGACCTTATCCTTACGCGGACAAGGTCTTTGCAGACTGTGCAGCTATCTGATCAAAGCGCTTCCATACTTCATCCATACCGATCTTCTTTACAGAATCGACCGCTAAGATGTTCTCTTCATTTACATTCAGCGTCTGTGCTATCTGATGCCGACTGCTGATCAGCTGACTTTTTGAGATCTTATCGCACTTTGTACAGATGATCAGAATATTCAGATGCGCCTTCCGACCATAATCGATCATCAGTTCATCATCGTCATTCGGCACTCTTCTCGCATCCAGCACAAGCACCATTGCTTTCAGCTGTTCCCGCTTATAGAAATACGGATCGATCAGCAGACCGAACGCTTCTGCAGCATCGACATTGCTGATGGCATAGCCATAGCCTGGACAATCCGTGAAGACAACCCGATCATCAATTTGAAAGAAATTCAGCAGACGGGTCTTGCCAGGTGTCTTGCCTGAATAAGCAAGATTTTTTCGGTTGACCAAAGCATTGATCAGTGTACTTTTCCCGGCATTGGAACGTCCTGCAAAGATGATCTCGGGAAGATCGCTGTCCGGCCATTGCGACTGCTTAGCCGCCGATGCCAGAAGCTTTGCATCATAGTATTTCATTACTTGACCAAGGCTTCCTTCAACACCTGCGAAACATTTTCCATTGGACGGAAGATGATCGTATCTTTAACAGCCTTAGGTACATCATCCAGATCCCTGAGGTTCTCCTTCGGGATCAGGATCTCTTTAATACCGACACGATGAGCTGCCAGCGATTTTTCACGCAGACCGCCGATCGGCAGTACATTGCCGCGCAGAGTAACTTCACCTGTCATAGCAAGATCGCTCCGGACAGCTTTTCCAGTCAATGCTGATACGATGGCAGTAGTCAATGTTACGCCGGCAGAAGGTCCATCCTTCGGTACAGCTCCTTCCGGCACATGGATATGAATGTCATGTTCTTCAAAGAATTTCGGATCAATGCCTAATTCCTTAGCATGTGCTTTGACATAATCCATCGCAATTTCTGCCGATTCCTTCATGACATCGCCAAGCTGACCAGTAATGGCAAGCTTGCCTTTGCCTTCAAAGTAATTGACTTCAATCTGCAGAACATCGCCGCCGAATTCCGTATATGCAAGTCCTGTAACACAGCCGACCTGATTCTTCTTCTCTTTGGATCCATATTCAAAGATCTCTTTGCCAAGCCACTGGTTGATCAGTTTCTTGTTTACCGTGATCGAGCGCTTGCCATCATTCAGAATAGCCAAGACTGTCTTGCGGCAAAGAGAACCAATCAGACGTTCCAGCTGTCTGACACCGGCTTCTCGCGTATAGTGACGGATCAGATAAAGAACTTCCTCGTCTTTCAGATGGAACTGTTTCCCATTCAGTCCATTTGCTTTGATCTGTTTCGGAATCAGATGATCTCTTGCAATGGCGACCTTATCGATCTCCGTATAGGATGGCAGTTCAATGATCTCCAAACGATCTCTGAGCGGGGCTGGTACATTCTCCAAATAGTTCGCTGTTGCAATGAACAGGACCTTGGACAGATCATAAGGCTCTTCCAGATAATGATCAGAAAAAACACTGTTCTGTTCCGGGTCCAGGACTTCCAGCAATGCATCGCTTGGATCGCCCTTGTAATCCGCACCCATCTTATCAATTTCATCAATCAGAAATAATGGATTGATGACTTCTGCTTTTTTCATGCCCTGAATCACTCTTCCCGGCAGCGATCCAAGATATGTTCTCCGATGACCGCGGATCTCTGCTTCATCACGGACACCGCCAAGTGACATCTTGACATATTTTCTGCCTAAAGCACGGGCAATGCTCTTAGCTAGAGAAGTCTTGCCGACACCTGGAGGGCCGACTAAGCAGATGATCGGGCTGTTCAGAGTACCCGTCATTTCCTTTACAGCCAAGTATTCCATAATGCGCTGCTTGACCTTCTCCAAGCCATAATGATCCTCATCAAGTATTTTCCGCACTTCTTTCAGATCATCATTGTCCTTTGTCTCCTGCCACCACGGTACTTTCAGGAGCCAATCAAGATAGCTTCTTTCAACTGAAGCTTCACCGCTTCCAGCCGGCAGCATTTCATATCTCTGCAGTTCTTCCAAAGCTTTGTCTTTTACATGCTGCGGATACGGATTTTTCTCAATCGTTTCTTTCAGCTGGGCAGCATCATCCGTCATGCTTGTTACATCGCCAAGTTCTTCTTTGATCGCCTTCAGCTTTTCACGCAGATAGTATTCCTTCTGACCATCATCGATCCGATCTTTGACCTTCTCATTGATTGCCTGTTCGATCTGCGAGAACTTCTGCTGTTTTTCAAGTTCAGTAATGATCATCATCATCCGATCATTGACATTCAATGTCTCCAGAAGTTTCTGCTTTGTCGGCAGATCCATCATAAAGTACTGTCCGAACTGATCTGTCAGAGTAACGGCAGAAACACCCTGTGACAGCTGATGAACGATATCTGCTGGGAAGGCAGATGATACATTGGATACCTTTTCAAATTCACTGATGATCTTTTTGACCAAAGCCATTTCTTCTGTAGAATCGCCGGAGATATCCTCCATCGGTTCTGCTTCCGCCATCATCATTTCTTTGCCGTCTTCAAGCTTGGCTAATTTTGCCCGCTTCATGCCGGTAAATGTGACCCGCATGAAACCTTCCTTTTTGCGCACGACCTTGATCTTGGAAAGTGTACCGAATGCATATAGATTCTCTTCTTTTGGCTCATCCACCATAATGTCATTCTGGCAGAGAATAAAGACCATAGAATCATACTTATCCGATGCTTCATTGACCGCATTCAAAGACTTTTTACGGCCGACTTCGATCATTACATCCTGACCGGGAAAAACAACAATTCCCCGTGTACACACTACTGGTACGCGTATCGTAACTTTTTCGCTCATATTACAGTCATCAGCACAATCTGTTTCCATTTCGTGCTGCCTCCTTTCCTGAAAGCGTTGGTTTCAAAATGGAGTCCTCCTCATATATATCATTGGAAAACTCCACCCCTATTAAATCATATATAAGAAATTTGTGCTGTCTGATGCATTTTTTGGAAAACAAGCCGCCTCAGCAGCTTGTCCATGCATTTTATTCAGCGTCTTTCTTAGCTGCTTTTTTTGCGGCCGGTTTCTTTGCCGGCTTCTTTTCAGCTGCTGTCTTAGATGCATTTTCTTTTACGAAATCATATGCCTTCTGATTGCAGAGATCCTTCTTCAGCAGTTCAGGATCGATCATGCTCTTGACCTTAGCTGCATCCATATTATACTGCTTGGCAATATTGTCATATTCCGTATTGATCTCTTCTTCGGTCGGCTTCAGATCTTCAGCCTTAGCGACTGCTTCCAAACCAAGTCTGATCTTGACCGTCTTTTCTGCATTGTCATGATATTCAGCCTTCAGATCTTCCGGCTTTTTGCCCATCATAGAAAGATACTGTGTCAGATTCATGCCATACTGCTGGATCTGCGATGCCAGCTGGTTGATCTCATTCTGGACTTCTTCATCGACCAATACATCTGGGATCTCAACTTCGACCTTCTCACAGAATGCATCCATCAGTGCGTTGTCTGCCTTCTGCTCTGCTTCAGACTTTCTGCTGTTCTCAAGTCTTTCACGAACGGTCTTTTTCAGATCTTCGGCTGTCTCAACATTAGGAATGTTGACATCCTTTGCAAAGTCATCATCAATTTCAGGCATGACCTTTGTCTTGACTTCATTGACCTTGACTTTGAATACTACATCTGCGCCCTTCAGTTCTTCCGCGTGATAATCTTCTGGGAACTTCAGATTCAGTTCTTTATCTTCACCGGCCTTAGCACCGATCAGCTTTTCTTCAAAGCCAGGAATGAAACTGTTGGAACCAAGTTCCAGATTGTATCCTTCAGCTTTTCCGCCTTCAAAAGCAACATCGCCCTTAAAGCCTTCATAATCAATATTTACCGTATCGCCCTTTTCAGCAGCGCCTTCTTTTGTCTGCAGATCAGCATATGTTTCTCTCATGCGGTTCAATTCTGCATTGAAGTCATCATCAGATACCGCAGCATCTTCCAATGTATAAGGAAGTCCCTTATAGTCAGCTACCTTTACTTCCGGCTGAACAGCAAATGTGAATACAAGTACAGCCTTCTGTGCATCGACGGACTTTACATCCATCTGAGGCTGTGAGATCGGTTCAAGCTTATTCTCTTCCAAAGCCTTTCTCATCCAGACATTTGCATTGTCTTCGACCGCCTGGATCTGTCTCTCCGGAGCCGTTACCTTCTCTTCGATAAGGGTCTTCGGTGCTGTTCCCTTGCGGAAACCATTGATCGTTACATTCTTTGCAATCTTATTAAATGCCTTTTCTACTGCTTTGGTCCATTCCTCACCTTCGATAGTTACTTCCAGATCTCCAGTGCTCTTTTCTTTCAGTGTCCAATTTGACATCTTATTAACTCCTTTTCACTTTTCGTGCCTGCCTATTATATCAAAGAATGCACGATACTTCTATGAAAACTCGACGTACTTGCATCATTTGTACCCCATGATGGTAGCTCACAGGTTTAGCACTGTCAAGCATATAGTGCTAATTTCTTTCAATTCATTTTTTTCTTTTTTTCAAGAGACGCTGTGATCTCCTGATAGCTTTCGCCATCATCCATCATCTGTGAGACCTGCTCCAGATTTTCCAATGCCAGGCTTTCTCCTTCTCCTTCTTCATAGGAGAGCGGCAGAAAGAGATAGACTTCCTGGATCAGCAGCGTTCTTGTCATTTCATAAAGATCAGGGCGGTCATTGCTCAGCCAATCTTCTAAAAGCTTCTGTGCTTCCAGAAATCCTTTGCTTTCAGCTGCCGGAATGAGCCCATCCCCAATGAAGGTATACTCTACGCCCTTGCGATTCCATGTGTATTCTTCTCCGATGGCCTGCTCCGCTATAGCTTCAACGATCAAGGCGCCAGCCTGTTCCAAAGGATCGCTCTTCAGCCATACCTGTATCTCACCGGTGCATTCCCGCAGACTGCGCTTCGACAGTGAAGCAGCAGCGCTCAGCTGTTCTTCAGGAGTTCCCTTCAGCCGTTCCAGCAGAACATCCAAGGATACTTCTGTACCGCCGGATCTTTCACTGATCTGGTACTGCAGGTCTTTTTTCAGTTTTTTCAGTTCCGCCTCTGTATCCAAAGGAACATAAGGCATGTTCAGCTCTCGCTTCACAATAGCCATTGCTTCTGTACTGTTCCCTTTTTTCATCAGGTCCTTGATCTCTTCCAGGACCTCATCATAGTAGTTTGCCATCCTATCTCCTCTATAAAAATAAAGCCGACAACAGTCTGTTATCTGTTATCGGCATTTACATCACTATGGTGTCCTGGAGGAGATTCGAACTCCTGACCGTCCGCTTAGAAGGCGGGAGCTCTATCCAGCTGAGCTACCAGGACAGCGATTAATAATATAACAGAACAGCCCGTGATTTACAAGAAACAATTCACTTTTTATATTCCTTTTTTTCCCATGCAACGTCTTTTCCGTCCAAAGTGACGATCATATACGTGGGACAGCTGCCATCTCGGTTATGCCAGATCGAACCTGGATTCAGGCAGACGACCCCGTCGACCACGCCTGCATATGGCACATGTGAATGCCCGAAACAGGCAATATCGCACCCCTTTGCCTTGGCTTTGGCAGCGATCATCTCATAATGGCCGAACATCATGTCGCGATGACCGTGGGACAGATAGATCTTATGTTCACCGATCTCTAAAAAAAGATTCATCGGATATTCACCATAGCCGTCATTATTCCCCTGTACACAGGCAAATCCCTGCATCGTTTGTTTCGGCAATTCCGAATCGCCGCAGTGCAGAAAATAATCGGCCTTGGGATATGTTCTTTTTAAATATGCTAAGCCGTCGCTTGTACGATGGCTGTCTGAGCACAGAATGATCGTGATCTTTTCTGACATGACATTATTATATATGAGAATCGCAGCATTTCCCAAAAAAGGTATAAACCACGCTGAGTTTCATGATAAAATATCAGAAACGGAGGACGTCATATGGGAATCAGTTTTGCACCTTACAATTTTTGGATCCTTTATGGAGCCTGTGTCCTTCTGCTGATCTGTCTGATCATTGCTGGCATAAAAGCAAGCAGGCTGCTTAAAGCCATCAAAGTATATGGACCGGCTTTTGCAAATATCCAAAAAAATCTGACGCTGGCGCAGATCAAAACAGAAGCCATGCAGGAAAAGAAGCAGGAAGATGATGCAAAGAATAAGAAGTGGAAGATCCTGCTGCCCTTCCTTCTAGCCATCAAGCATACCTATGACGCTGATGATTCATTGAAGGGGGCTAAAGGTATGGCCAAAGCTGCTAAACGGGTGACGGAAAGATCAAATGAACAGCGGCGTGTCCTTGCCCAGTTCATAAAGAAATATCAATAAAGGCTCTGCTGAATGATCCTATTGATCACTCTTCAGAGTCCTTTTTTTCATCTATCAGCTTCTGATGAAGTGCTTCATAAACAGCCTGTGCTGTCTTTTCCGGTATATGTTCCGCAATTTCTTTTTCGGATGCATTCTTCAGATTGGTGAAATTCCCGAATTCCCGCAGCAGCCTTCTTTTTCTCTTTGGCCCGATTCCCTCAACTTCATCCAATACGCTTTTTGTTTCAGCCTTGGATCTGAGCTTGCGGTGGTAGGAAATTGCTGTACGGTGGACCTCATCCTGCATCCGCGTCAGCAGAAAGAACAGACTGTCATTCTTATCCAAAGGGATCGTATTGCCTTGGCTGTCCATCAGAGAATCGGTCGTATGCTTATCATTCTTGACAAGCCCCATGATATTGATCTTGCCCAAAAGTCCTAAAGAAGAAAGGATCTCTTTCGCTGCTTCAATCTGGGTCCAGCCGCCATCAACTAAGATGCCGTCCGGCAGTCTGCCGTTCTCTTTCAGCAGACGGAAATAGCGGCGGTAGATGACTTCTTTCATGGAATCAACATCGCTGTTTGCCGTGTGCAGTTTAAATAAGCGATAAGATCTGCGGTCCGGCTGTCCATCTTCATAGACAACACAGCTTGCGACCGTAAAGGTCCCCGAGATATGAGAGTTATCAAACAGTTCGACCCGATTCATCGGCACACCGGCAAGTTCATTGAGATGCCTGACTGCCTGCTCCACCTGTTCCTCCTGATGTTCCGCTGCATTGAACTTCAGATCAAGCTGTGTTTTGGCATTCCCCTGAGCCATTTCCATCAATTTGCGGCGATAGCCTTTCTGCGGCTGCACGATTGGGATGCCAATCACTTCAGAAATACTGCTGATGTCCATCTCTTTCGGCAGGACAAGCTCTGAAGCACTTGGATGATCCTGATAATACTGGATCAGAAATGATACGAATTCTTCTTCACCTTCGCCATACAGCGGTTTCAGACGATATTCTTTATTCAGAATTGTGCCGCGCCGGACAAGCAGACCGGCAATCGCCAAATAGCCGCGGTCGCTGTAATACGCAAAGACATCCATATCTCCCTGATTGTTCTTTTCAATATTCTGCTTATCGCCGGCTACAGCATGGATCGATGCAAGAAGTTCTTTATATTCCTGCGCTTTTTCAAATTCAAGTGCATCGGATGCTTTCTGCATTCTTTTCTCAAGTTCCTGTGCAATCTCTTTGGTATCGCCCTTCATAAAGCGCGTGACTTTTTCACTCATTTCGGCATAAACACTCGCTTCGATCGGATACTGACATGGACCTAGGCATTGTCCCATATGATAATAAAGGCATACTTTATCCTGCATACGGGCACATCTGCGAAAAGGATATAGAGACTGCAGAAGCTTTAAAGTAACGGATGCCGCATTTGCATCGGGGAAAGGCCCGAAGTAAGAAGCTCTGCGGTCCTTCTTCAGATCACGAGCGGTCATCAGCCGCGGAAATTCTTCTTTGGTCAGTTTGATATATGGATAGCTGGAATCATCCATGAACTGAATATTATATTTCGGACGATTTTTCTTGATCAGATTGATTTCCAAAACAAGTGCTTCTTTTTCTGAAGCAGTCACGATGAAATCAAAGTCTTCAATGTTCTGGACCAATTTCTGTGTTTTGAAATTATGCGCACCGACAAAATAAGAATTGACACGGTTATGCAGATCTTTTGCTTTGCCTACATAAATGATCGTCCCATTCTTGTCTTTCATCTGATAGCTTCCCGGCTCATGCGGAAGCTCTCTTAGTTTTGCCTTAATGTATTCCTGATCCATATCTACTTCAAGTCTACTACAGTAGCACCAGTTCCGCCTTCATTTGGCATTCCTAAGCGAAAAGATTTTACATCTGGGTCTTTTGTCAGATGTTCATGGACCGTTTTTCTCAGCCGACCGGTACCATCGCCATGGATGACACGGAATGTCTTCAGACCGTGCATCTTTGCTGTATCCATATATGTTTCCAAAGCATCCAATGCTTCGTCTGCATGCATGCCAATCAGATTTACTTCGCTTGGGATGCTGGCGAAAATATTCTGTTCCTTTACCTGTACCGATATCTCCGGTTTCATCTTAGGTATCACATGGCTGCTTGGCCGGATCTGATTCTTCTTTACGCGCATTTCGCGTCCATTGATCAGGATCAGGATCTCCTTCTTTTCTATTTTGAGGATCTGACAGACGGTCGAAGAAGAGCGGAGTTCTACCGCATCGCCAACATGATAGACCGTATCCGCAAACGATTCATCCGTTCTGTTCTCCGTCTCATTTATTTTATTCAGTTTAGATGCTGTCTGCAGGGCTTCATGATATTTGCTTGTCTGTTCGTGATTGCGGATCTCTTTCAGTATTTCATCTGCCTCCTGATGGATCTTTTCCAAATATTCATCAGCCTCCGCCTGGGCTTTATCATTAAAATCATCTTTCTCTTTTGCCAGAATGGTCTTCTCTTTTTTTAATTCTGCACTGATCTCCTGATTTGACTTTACTAGCTTTTCCAGCTGCTCGCGTTTATTTTCATTATCATTCAGCTGTTTCTCCAGCCGTTCCAGCAGCAGGTCTTCTTCGCTCTTTGCCTGATCTTTCAGAAAACGAGCATATTTTATAATGGATGAAGGAAGCCCGTATTTTTCCGCAACTTCAAAAGCATTCGACTGTCCTGTCAGTCCCTCCGTATATCTGTATGTCGGCACAAGCTTTTCCATATCGAACTGTACGCTTGCTAAAAGAACATCTGTATGCTTTTTTCCATAGATCTTCAGACGATCATAATGCGTTGTGCAGATCGTCATGCATCCGCGCTTGCGAAGTTCATTCAGCAGTGCGATTGCCAAGGCTTCCCCTTCTTTTGGGTCGGTACCGGAGCCTACTTCATCCAGCAGCACAAGCGAATTCTCGGTTGCCTGATTGGCAACTTCAGCCTGCTTTGAAATATGGGCACTGAAAGAGGACAGTGAACTTACGACTGACTGATCATCGCCGATATCCGCAAATACATGGTCAAAATAAGGCAGGACTGCTTCTTCACAGGTAATTGGCATCCCACAGTAGGTCATCAGTACAAAAAGACCAATAACTTTCAAAGAAACAGTCTTGCCGCCGGTATTCGGACCAGTGATCAAAAGTACCTTCTGCGGCTGTTTCAATGAGTAATCATTAGCTACTACTTTCTTTGCATCAATTAACGGATGACGTGCTTTCTTAAAGCAGATCTCTTTCTGCTCACTCAGTTCTGCACAGCATGCATCGTGCTCCCTGCCCCATTGCGCTTTGGCAAAAAGTGCATCCAGCAGAGCACATGTATCCAGATTTGCCAATTCCTCCTTAGCAACTATTCTGATCTCTTTCGAGCATTCTGTTAAGATACGATGGAGCTCTTCTTTTTCTTTTTCCGCGAGTTCCTGGCGCCGGTTGTTCGGACCGATCAAAGATGCCGGTTCGACATACGATGCCTGTCCAGAGGCACTGTCACCATAGAACATACCGCCAAAAGCGTTTTTGTCAGATGCTCTGACCAAGATCACAGCCCGGTCGCTGCGATAGGTCACAATGGCATCAACCACCTGATCCGCATGCGATGCAACAAATTTGTTGGCCGCATTGGCAATATCATTCTCTGCTCTGCGCAGTCCGCTGCGGATACTGTGCAATTCAGCAGAAGCACTGTCAACGACTTCGCCATATTCATTGATGCACTTAGACAGATATTTTTCTGTTTTGCTGTGGACCATCAGAGTGCCGATCAGTTCCTGCAGATCTGGATGGTCGACCTCCGCTATTGTTTTTTCATATCCAATCACTGTCTGGATGCCTTGGATCAGGCGGATCTCCTGTACGCATTCCGCTCCTGTAAGGATCCTGCCTTTATCTGCATTGATCAGCATTTCTCGTATATCGCTGATCCCGCCAAATGGCATGGTGCCATAATGAATGACTGCCGCCAAAGCTTCTTTGATCAGATCATGATCTCTTTGGATCACAAGCTTGTCAAAGGACGGCTTGGTCTTTTCAATGATCTCGCGGCCAAGTGAAAACGCGCAGTATTTTTCGACCTGCTCTAAAATAACATTCAGTTCCAAACTTGATTCAACGCTCATATTTCCTCACTTTGCACTGCCGGCAGTGCTTTCACTTGGCAGAATGCTTCCCATCAGATTCTGTTCTTTTGCAACTTCATTGAAATCCGTGATCAGCTTCAGCAGGTCTTCTGTTTCATAGAGCGGCTTCAGTGCCGTATTGATCACCGCATTATTCGTATTCTGGATCACACCTAAGACAGACTGATCAACGGCGGAAGCACCATTGCTGAATAGCGGCGTGCATAGGATCAAGGAAAGCACCATGCACCAGATCACAGCTTCACCTGCGCCCAATACAGTTCCTAAGATCTCATTGATCTGCTTTAAGACTGGTATTTTCTGCAGTCCGATGAATACCTTATCAAGGATCCAAAAACAGATCTTCAGTCCGATGAACAGAAGGAAGAACCACGCGACTCGATTCAGCAGCGGATAGATCATGTCATGCAGCAATTCCACACCGCTTGGCATCCATGCTTCTGGCCAAAGCGAGATCTGCTTCTGAAGCGTCTCTGAGAATACCCACGCTCCATACAGAGAAAGCAGCGTGCCCCCAAGACTGATCAGCATTCTCAGCAGTCCGCGATGCCATCCTTTGATCAGGCACATAATAAAGATCACAGCTGCTGCTATATTTATATATAAGATCCAATTTTCATCTATTGCTATCATTGCTTCCTCATTTCCTGCTAAAATGATACTCAAATTCATGTTCATATACAAATGATTTGGTAAAATGGTGATATGGAAAAACAAAATATTTATACAAGCCTTCTTTCCCAAGATCAGGAAAAAAAGCTTTATGATGCATGGCATGATACAGAGGTCAAAGCGCCGCCTTATGCAAAATGGCAGCTGCGGCCAGAGAACTGTGTCATTACCTGCTACACTTCAGGAAAGACCGTCTTTCAAGGCAGGGATGCAGCGGTCTATGCTTCTGCTTTTATAAATACAGAAGCTCATCCCATCCCGCAGAAATCCAGCACACAGAAAAAACCAGGATCTTTCCCGCAGGCTGGCAGCGATGAAGTCGGTACCGGTGATTACTTTGGACCCGTTTGCGTCTGTGCGACCATTGTTTCACCAGAAGATCTGTCTTTGCTGCAGGAATTGGGTGTCAGAGATTCCAAGCAGCTGAATGACGATGATATTCGCCGAATTGCTCCTAAGATCATGAAGCAGATTCCTTATTCCCTGCTGATCCTGGAGCCGGCAAAATACAATGAAGTTCATAAAGATAATAATATGAATGCTATCAAATCAAAGCTCCACAATCAGGCATATGTCAATCTCACAAAAAAATATCAGCTTCCCTCACTGAAAGTCATTGATCAGTTCACGCCTGAAAATCTTTACTACAGATACTTAAAGGGTGAAAAAGAGATCATCCGGGGCATTCACTTTGAAACAAAAGCAGAAGATAAATATCCAGCTGTCGGTGCTGGTTCCGTGATTGCACGCTATGCTTTTCTTACAAGAATGGATGATATGGAAAAGAAATGGAAGATGTCTTTTCAAAAGGGAGCTGGCACAAAAGTTGATGCATGTGCAAAGGAATTCATCAGGAAATACAGTTTTGATGAATTGTCAGAGATAGCTAAGATGCATTTTAAAAATACGGAGAGACTGTAAAGCCTTCCGTATTTTATTTTGCGGTATTCGGTACCTTATCAACATGCAGAGAGATCGTATTGCTGATGCGGACCAGTTCGACCCCAGCTGCTTTCAGCATTCTCTTAGAAGCGATATTTGTATCTGTACCGTTGTATTTATCAGATTCATATACGATCTTTTTGATGCCTGACTGAATGATCGCCTTGGCACATTCATTGCATGGAAACAAAGAAACATAGATCGTACATCCCCGAACGGATCTCTGACTGTTCAGTATCGCATTCAGTTCTGCATGCACCACAAAGGCATACTTCGACTCCAAGACACCGCCGACCCTCTGCCATGGGAAATCTGCATCAGATACGCCAGAAGGGAATCCGTTGTAGCCGACCGAAACGACCCGATGATTTTCATCAACGATTGCCGCACCGACCTGTGTACTTGGATCCTTTGAACGCAGTGCCGATAAATGCGCCAATCCCATAAAGTACTCATCCCAGCTCAATACATCTTCTGTTCGCTGATCCATCTTCATGCCTCCTTCTGCACGAATGCATCCTGCAATGCGGGACCTGATCCATAAATGGCATCCAGTTTCTTTGCCATCCCACTGATATAAGATGAAGGCAGTATATTCGCTTCTGCATTCAGTATATGATAATCCGACAGAATATAGATCTGATTGGAGGGAATATAAGCATTCTGATAGGAAAGATATCCTACACAGAGCACTAATGCCGCTGATGCAAACCAATAAGGCTTCTTTTTCTTTTCATTGACAGGATCTTTCACAAGAATGCCAGTTAGTACAGCACCGGTGACCGCACCGCCTAAATGAGCAATCCAGGAAACACCAGGCATGAAATTGATCAGCAGGTTGATTACGATAGTGCTCAGTAAAGCATTTCTGATGCGTGGAATCCGCATGCCTCCCATCCGATAGATCAGAATGATATATGCAGCCATCAATCCATATAGACCAGCGGACAGTCCTACAGCGATCGTATTTCCCTGACATGCGAATAAGAAAACACTGCCGCCGATCACGGAACAGGGAAGAATGGTCAGATATTTCCATCTGCCAAGACCCTCTTCCAATGCCATGCCAAGCGAATATAATGACATGATATTGATCATCAGATGCCATATGCTGGCATGTACAAACCCTACGGTCAAAAAGCGCCACCATTCTCCCGCCAAAATGAACGGTTTATAGTATGCTCCAAACAGGATCATACCTTCTGTATCGTTGGCATATCCCGCCAGCATCTGCATGACAAAAACAAAGATGCAGATAACGCTGATGCATATCGTTGCATAAGGCAGCTTTTTTTTCATTTCCTGCTTTCCTCTCTGAGCATATCCAATAATTCTTCAAAATATGCCGGCAGCGGAGCTTGAAATGTCATCGTCTTCCCGGTACGCGGATGGACCAGCGTCAGCTGATAGGCATGCAGTACCTGTCCCTGCGTATCCATATACGGACAGACGCCGCCGTACTTTGCATCTCCCATCACCGGATGCTTCATATATTTCATATGCACACGGATCTGATGTGTCCTTCCTGTCTCTAAGCGGCATTCAATATATGTACTGTTCAAAAAGCGTTCTTTGACCACAAAATGCGTGACCGCATCTTTGCCATGATCTTCCGTCACCGTCATTCTCTGTCGATCCCGCGGATCTCTGCCGATCGGCGCATTGATCTTTCCTGCTTCCGACTGGATCACGCCATTGACAATAGCCAGATATTCCCGATGGCATGTCTTATCTTCCAATTGCTTAGCAATCGAAGTATGTGCCATATCATTCTTGCATGCGACAATGCATCCCGTTGTATCTTTGTCGATCCGATGTACAATGCCCGGCCTTATCTTTCCGTTGATCCCGCTGAGGTCTTTGCAATGGTACAGCAGCGCATTGACCAATGTTCCCGTATAGTTGCCTGGGGCTGGATGAACGACCATTCCTTTTGCTTTATTGATCACAATGATATCTTCATCTTCATACAGGATATCCAAAGGGATATCTTCCGGTTCCACATCGATCGGTGCATCTTCGGGCACATCGCAGACGATCACATCCCCTGCATTCATCCGGCATGAGCTCTTGGCAGCCTTGCCATTCACAAAGATCTCGCCGTCTTTGGCAAGTTCCTGTACTCTGGTACGCGAAAGATCTGAGTTCTCGCTCAGATACTTATCCAATCTCATACCAGTATCTTCTTCAATTTTCCACTCTTGTCTGCTCATGTTTTTTCTCTTCTAAAAAGGATGCCAGGATCAATAGAATGACCCCGACCGTCAGACAGCTGTCCGCTATATTGAAGATTGGGAAATCATATCCGAATATAAAGAAATGCAGAAAATCTCTGACATATCCTAATAACAAACGATCTGCTAAATTTCCAGCAGCCCCAGCAATCATCAGAGCCAAAGAGATCTTGGTCAGCTGATTTGGATTCTTATAGATCATATACCAAAGCATGACACCGATGGCTACCGTCGCCGCCAAGCAGAAGAATGCCTGATGTCCGCTCAGCATGGACCATGCCATGCCGGTATTTTCAGCATAGGTAATATAGAAAAAATTCCGGATGATCATAACGCTGTGCAGTGCAGTATTCGATGCAATCCATATTTTTGAGATCTGATCTGCTGCGATACATAATACAATTAATAAAATAATCATTTCTTTCCTCAGTTCCTTTTTGCAAATACGGCAAATTCTTCTAATTCATATGGTTCATATTTCTGTGAAAGCTTCGCATAGGATGCCTCTGCATCTTCCACTTTGAAATCTTCCTTCATCCGATCAGACAGTTTTTTCTTCAGCAGAATACTGTCTTCTTTCGTAAAAGCACCATCTCTGAGAGCACATACTTCATTGCTTTCATTCAGCAGTACGATTTCATACTGATACCCATCTCCTGTATGCAGGGACTGCAGGACATCTTCATCTGCTTCTTTGATGCAGAAGGGAAGATCACTGACCTCAATGCAGTCATAGACTTCCAAAAGGAAAGCATCACTGATCCCCTTCTGAATAAAAGTCACCGTAACATCATTATGCTGCACGCCCTGTATTTCTTCCGGCTGCCATACTTTATCTTTGATAAAGAACAGCCATGTATTCTTCTGAAAATTCAGCCAGATCCCATCTTCACATTTCAGATCAACAATCTGTTTCTTTGTATAAATTGACATGAATGCCACCTTTCAACAACCAGAATTTTAACAGCTATGCCGCTATTTTACAATTGCGCACAAGGGATGAAAAAAAGCACCGAAGTGCTTACTGTTCCGTATACTGCTTTAATGCCTTTGCAATCTGATCTGGGCAGGAGGTAGATTTTATTCCGCAGCGGATACCTTCCAATGCCTCGATCACATCATCAAGCTTCTTTCCTTTGACCAAGGCACCGATACCTTTCAGATTTCCTTTGCATCCGCCCTCTACTGTCAGGGATTCAATGATATCTCCATTGATCTCAAAGATCATTTTGCGTGAACAGACGCCTTTTGGGCGATACTCATAATGTGTGCTCATAGATATGCTCATTCCGGAAATATCCTACCATATCCGCATGAAAAAGTTGAAAGGATTGCTCAAAAGTGGTACTGTGCACGGATGGATAAAGATATAGAACAGTTCCATGAGCCTCTGCAGAAGGCTCTTGCTGAGAAAAATATTGTACAGCTTTCGGAAGTGCAGAAACAATGCATTCCGCATGCAGTCAACGGAGAAGATGTATTTGCCCAAGCACCGACAGGTTCAGGGAAAACATTCGCGTACCTTCTGCCGATCTTGGAACGTATTGAACGGCAGGGCAAAGGAAAGCATCTGCCTCAGGCCATCATCCTTTCCCCTACCCGAGAGCTCGCTCTGCAGATTGCAGATACCGTCAGAGAACTATTGGCCCACATCGAAGGAATCCGCACAGCTGTATTAACGGGCGGTGTTGATATGAACGGCCAGGTACGTTCTTTTAAGAATGGTGCCGATATTGTCATCGGTACCCCAAGCCGCGTCTGCGATCATTTAAGAAGACATACATTGAAAACAAAGAACTGCCATATCGCAGTATTGGATGAAGCAGACGTCATGCTGAGCATGGGCTTTGAAGAAGATGTCAAAACCGTATTGGCACAATTGCCAGAACATCAGACAATGCTGTTCAGTGCCACATATTCTGATGAGATCAGACAGTTGGCAGAACAGGCCCTGCACGATCCATTTGAATGTCAGATCAAACAGGAAACTCTCTTGGAACAGAAGATTGCCTACCATGCTTTTGATCTGAAAGAGAAAGAAAAGCCAGATCTTTTATTCTCATTATTAAAGAGACAGCAGAAATGCATTCTCTTTGCCAATACGATCAGAACTTGCGATTTTCTGCAGAAACTTCTTCATCAGAAAGGCTTCTCTGCCGAAACGATCCACAGCGATATGGATTACAGCACCAGAAAAAGGATCATGCAGGAGTTCAGAGATGGTCCTCTGCAGACCCTGATTGCCACAGATGTAGCTTCCCGAGGCATTGATATTCCTGCGGTATCCTGTGTGATCCTATACGATCTGCCGGATAATGATGATTCCCTGATCCATCGGACAGGCCGCACGGCAAGAGCCGGCAATACCGGTGAAGTTGATCTCTTTGTCACAGCAAAAGATTGCCATCGCTTTCCCCTGAAAAAATATTTTCCTGATCTGAGCGAGAAAACATATATACCTGATGGACATTAAAAGAGAAACCAAGCGGTCTCTCTTTTTCTTCAAGCCAAGAGCTTCATGCATACATGCTATTGTTCTTTTACAATTGGGAAACTGAACCAGAACGTGCTTCCCTGCCCGACTTTGCTTTCAGCACCGTACTTTGCATGATGCATTTCCAGTATTTCATGGCACAGCGACAAGCCAATGCCGGAGCCATTGGAGACTCTTACGTGCTCTTTATCGATCTTATAATAGCGATCCCATACTTTGGAGAGGTTCTTTTCATCAATGCCTTCGCCAAAGTCCTGGACTTCGATCTTTACCGTATCCTGATCAAATACTTCTCTGACAATGATCTTCTTCTTTTCACCGGAATAGTTGATCGCATTGGTCATGAAGTTATTGAAGACCTGCTCCATGCGCTTTGCATCTGCGTGGATGATGACAGAATGGCCCAATTGCTGTTCAATGCTAAAGCCATCTCTGACAACATAGACATCATACTTCTTCAGCTGATCTACCACCATGGCAGTCAGATCCATATCTTCCGGCACGAGCTCGATCTTATGATTCTGCATCTTTGAAAGATCCAGCAGATCATTGACCAAAGCATTCAAGCGTTTTGATTCATCGATAATGACCTGCAGATTCTCATCTGTCTTCTCTTCCGGCAGATCCTGCATCATTTCACCATATCCTGAGATCATGGTCAGCGGGGTCCGCAGATCATGAGATACATTGGCAATCAGATCTCGTTTTGCTTTATCAGCAGCTTGGATATCCTGCGCTGCATCCATCAGTGTCTCGTTCAGTTCCTGTGCTTCCTGATAGCGGTTGGTCTTCGGATCCATTTCATACTTTCCCTGCGGGATCTGCTTGGCCGCATGGTTGATCTCGGCCAAAGGTTTGGCAATCTGCTTATAAAGGATCCATGTCAGCACCAGGATGGCTGCGATCAGAAAGATGCCGATATACCACATCTGCGAACTCAGTGTCTGTGTCGTAGCACTTAATGGTGTCAATACTCCGGTGACGATCACGACCGCACTTTCATTATTGATCGTTACGATCTTTGTATAAATAATATTCTTGACCTGATCCTTTGTATCCTGTGTTTCGGCGCGGTCAAGCTTGCCGCTGCTCGGATGGGCCTGGCTCTGCGATATCGTCGTCAGATAGGAACCATTATTCTCCTGTGCCATTGCTACATACTGCGTCACATCAGCCGCATTGAGACTGTAGAGAATACATCCGCCATTGCCAGCTATCGTTGCCGTTCCGCTTGAATCAGAGGAATTCAGCGAAGTATATGTCTGCACGCATGTATCGCTCTGGGCAGCCATGCGCATGATCGTATTTGTATCATTGCCATTGGCGACCGCCTGGATCACTGCTTCCGATACGTCCTTGACTGCCTGGATTTTTGAACGCTCATACATTGGTTCAAGCAGGACGACCTGGAACAGAAAGATCACCGCAACGGTAAGAATGGCAAAGCCTACAAGGTATCTGCCAATCTTCCATTTCAGGCTAATTTGTTTTTTCAAAGCGATAACCTACACCTCTGAGCGTCACAATATATTTTGCATAATCGCCCAGGTTCTTGCGCAGCAGCTTCACATGCGTATCCAAGGTGCGATCATCGCCGAAGAAATCATATCCCCAGACATTCTGGAGAAGCTGTTCTCTGGTCAAAGCAATACCGGCATTCTTTGCTAAATATGCCAGCAGTTCATATTCCTTAGGCGAAAGCTGGATCCTTTCACCATCGATCGTTACGGTACGAGCAGAGAAATCAATCGACATGCCATCAACACGCATGATATCTCCGCCTTCCTGAGAAGATGGAGAGACACGCTTCAGGATCGCATGGATGCGCATCATCAGTTCTTTGCTGGAGAAAGGCTTGACGACATAATCATCGATGCCAAGATCAAAGCCATGAACCTTATCATACTCTTCGCCCAAAGCACTGAGCATGATGAACGGCATCGCAGGTCTCGTCTTCTTGATCTCTTTGACGGCAGAAAAACCATCCAGATTAGGCATCATGATATCCATGATAACTAAGTCATAATTGGCCTTTTCGCATTTATCGACAGCTTCTAAGCCATCGCATGCCTGTTCCGTTTCAAAGCCTTCATGGATCGCATACTTTGCGATCAAAGAACGGATCTTCTCTTCATCATCAACAATCAATATTTTCGTCATATGTCTTCCTCTTATACGATCTCATCTTATCGATAGATTGTGAATACTGTGTGAAGATTAACTACTTTTCTATGAAATCTGCGGCCGGTGCCAACGCATCTATCTTCAGATCTTCAATCGTTCCGGCATCAGATGCTTCTGAGATCCTAGGATCCAGCGGTACTTTTGCCAATACTTCCAATTGATATTTGTCAGCGATCTCCTGAATATGGCTGTGTCCAAATACCATGATCTTTTCACCGCAGTTCGGACACACTGCATAGCTCATATTTTCAATCAAGCCATAGATCCTGATGTTCATCATATTGGCCATATTGATCGCTTTTTCAACGACCATGGAGACCAGCTCCTGCGGGCTTGTCACAATGATGATACCATCCAATTTAAAGCTCTGGAAAGCAGTCAATGGCACATCTGATGTTCCTGGGGGCATATCTACAAACATATAGTCAACATTGTCCCAATGTACCTCCTGATAGAACTGCTTCAGCACATTGGCGACCATCGGTCCCCGCCAGATCACTGGCTGATCATCATGATCTAAGATCATATTTGTACTGATCACTTGGATACCTGTCTTTGTTACATATGGATCGATCAGATTGTCCTGCCCGGTCGCCTTTTCATGAATGCCAAAGCTCTTGCCTTGGCTTGGTCCGGTGATATCTCCATCAAGCACAGCAGCACGGTACCCTCTTCTCTGCATCTCACATGCTAACAGACTTGTTACGAAGGATTTGCCGACGCCTCCTTTGCCTGAAACAACACCAATGACTTTTTTTACAGAGGACTGTTCATTGAAATCTATATGAAAGTCTTCTTTCTTATGGAAGCCATAATCTTCCGGGGTCTTTCCTTTTGCGTTCTTCTCACTCATTTTCTGTGTTTCCTTTCAAATTAATTTTAACACAAAAATGTCTGTCTCTATCGGTGGATGCCATGCGCTCATATCAAATCATCCAGCTTGGCTCCTGCTGTGCAGATGGTTCATATTTGTAAAGACGAATGAGCCCATTTAGCGTATAATGATGCCTGTGCAAAGGAGACACAAAGAATATATGTCAGGATATGTAGTCGTTGGTGCCCAATGGGGCGATGAAGGCAAGGGTAAAGTTGTTGATCTGCTGGGAACACATGTGAACATGGTCGTTCG
The DNA here is from genome assembly GCA_012516665.1 of Erysipelotrichaceae bacterium. Classification (GTDB taxonomy): domain Bacteria; phylum Bacillota_I; class Bacilli_A; order Erysipelotrichales; family Erysipelotrichaceae; genus Bulleidia. Next base: position 17,703 of record JAAYWN010000185.1, on the reverse strand, counting down.
TTTCCAAGGCGGCAATAACGCCGGCCATACCGTCGTCGTCAATGGAAAGAAAACAGTGCTTCATTTACTGCCGTCTGGGATCTTGAATCATGATGCATTATGCGTGATTGCTGCTGGTGTTGTCGTCAATCCATTTGTTCTGTTTGAAGAAATTGACAAGCTGGAAGCGGAAGGATCTCACTGTGACAATGTCCGTATTTCAGATCGTGCACAGCTGCTGATGCCTTACCACGTCAGACTGGATGAACTGAAGGAAGCGAAAGCCGGTGATCAGAAGATCGGCACAACAAAGAATGGCATTGGTCCATGCTATGCAGATAAATATTCAAGAGTCGGTCTGCGCGTATGCGATCTGGCTGACTGGGATGTCTTCTGTAATAAATTGAAGACCGTATTAGAGCTCAAGAATGAAGAGATCACGAAGATCTATGGCGGCGAACCATTTGATTATGATGCTATGGTCAGTGATTTCAAGAAGATCAGAGAGAGAATGCTTCCGATGATCTGCGATGCAGTAGATGTCGTCAACAAAGCATTGGATGATGATCAGATCGTTCTGTTCGAAGGTGCGCAGGCAAATATGCTTGATATCAACTACGGCACATATCCATATGTTACTTCTTCTTCTCCTACGGCAGCCGGTGTATGCGAAGGCGCTGCTGTATCGCCAAAGAAGCTTGGCCGGATCATCGGTGTTGTCAAAGCTTATTCGACCAGAGTCGGCGAAGGACCTTTCGTTACTGAACAGCTGAATGAGATTGGCAGCACGCTGCGTGAAACAGGTGCGGAATATGGTGCAACAACCGGCCGGCCTAGAAGAGTCGGATGGCTTGATCTCCCTGTTGTCAAACAGGCTGTCAGGATCAATGGCCTGACCGACATTGCCATCACAAAGCTCGATGTGCTCACTGGTTTCGATACGATCCCAGTCTGCATTGGCTACGATATTGACGGCAAGCAGCAGGATACTGTCCCTGCTTCCTTAAAGCAATATGACAAAGCAAAGCCGATCTATAAAGAATTCAAGGGATGGAAACAGGATATTTCCAAATGCACACAGTTCAGTGAGCTTCCGCAGGAAGCACAGGACTATGTTAAATTCATTGAAGAATATACTGGTACCGAGATCTGTCTTGTCTCTGTAAATCCAGAGCGCGAAGGCAACTGTATTCTTCATCCTCTGATCTAAAGCAAAAAGCAGGAAATCCCTGCTTTTTTGATACAATAGAGATGAGGTGATGCATATGCTGTATGGCATAAAGATAGAGATCTGTGCAGGTTCTCTGCCGGATATTGAAACAGCAGATAAATATACAGAAGTTGATCGCATTGAGATCAATTCTCATTTGGAAGACGATGGTCTTTCGATGGATCCTGATACATATAGGAAAGCCCGTCAGATGAGCACGAAGCAATTAATGTGCATGGTCCGGCCCAGGGGCGGAAATTTTGTTTATTCATCTGAAGAAAAAGAGAAAATATTCCAGCAGGCTCGCTTTTTTCTGGATCATGGTGCAGATGGCATCGTCTTTGGCGCTCTGCAGGAAAATAGAGAACTAGACCGCTCATTTGCTTCAGAGATGATCGAACTGATTCATTCTTACCATAAGGAGGCAGTTTTTCATAAAGCATTTGATGCATCAAATGATCTGGATGCTGCCATCAAGGAACTGATCAGTCTGCATTGCGATCGCATACTGACTTCCGGCGGCAGACCCGATTGTACAATAGGCAGCGATGTCCTATCTTGCCTGCAGCAGGAGTATGGCCATGCCATTGAGATTCTTCCTGGCGGCGGCATCCGTGCAGAAAATGTGATTGCTCTGCTGAAAAAAATCGGCTGTTCTCGTTTCCATATGTCATTGCGGGCAAAAGATCCGGAACAGAAGCTGATCGATGTCCTGGAATCTCTGAGGGAAGATCATCACCATGCTCAAAGAGTTCTTACCCGTGAGGATCAGGCCATGTTTGACGCAGATACCTATGAAAATGCCATGGAAGACCTTACAGACACCCATGACCATTTCTGAGTATATGCAATTATTTATATTTTACTGATGTGAGCTTTTTCTCAGATCTGTGCCGCAGTAAGGACAGAAATCACTGAGAAAAGGCTCTTTTTTACTGTCCTGTACAGCTTTTCTGCCGCAGTTCGGACAGATAAGATCATTATTTTTTTTGATCCATGTGTACTGTCCCTTTTCTCTCAGCTGTGCTTGACGGCGTTCTGTCTTCGCCTGAGAAGCAATCGTGAATGCCGGATCCTGATGATTCTTCCGGTAGTAGAATTCATAATCCTGGCACTCGAATATCATTCTTTCGCTCTGCCGTTCCTGCTGTGTCAGTTCTTCTTCTTTCTGATCAAGCTGTTTCTGCAGATCCCGATATTTCGTCAGATCTTTCGCATCTTTATAATTCTCCATTTTCCAAAATACAGATCGCAGCAATGAGTCCTTCAGCATTGATCTTGTTTCACCGCTGATCTCTTTTTTCTTTGCTTTTCTTTTAACAGCCAGATCCGTACCTGCGGCAATACCGACATACGGTGGAACATAGTTGTCCCACACTGGAGCCATTGCATATAGAGCATCACTGACAGCCAAATAATTGTAATCGCCATAAAAGGATTTCTTATTATCTGTTTTCAGATCAGCCAAAGAGACCTTTATCTCGTAGCACTGAAAGACAGCCTCTGCATCCATGGTCATGAAATCGACGATCTCATCCCCATGTCCCTGCTTTTTGAAACCAATCGTAACTTCTTCGCAGCCATATTCTCTTTTTTTTCTTGCTCTGTCTGCCAGCGCTTTTTCAATATCCAATGTAGCCTGTGTCTTTGCCATGACTCTATTATAAGCGCATCAAAAAAGTTTGTCCTCCGTTAGAAAGACAAACTCTGATTTCTTACAGCAGGCCGACTCTTTTAAAGATCGTATCGACATTTCTGACATGATACATTGGATCAAAGCAGTCTTCGATCTCAGCCGGTGACAGTGCTGCTTTCACCTCCGGTACATTGGCGATCAATTCTTTAAAGCTGAGATTATTCTCCCATGCTTTTATCGTCTGAGGCTGTACCGTATCATATGCCTTTTCTCTGCTCCAGCCCTTCTCGATCAGTTTCAGCATGAATCTCTGCGAGAAGATCACTCCATTGGTCATCCAGATATCCTTTTCCATCTTTTCTGGGAAGACGGTCAGATCCTTTAAGATCCCGCCAAAACGATTCAGCATATAATCAAGCAGTTCCGTTGCATCCGGACCGATGATCCTTTCTGCACATGAATGCGAAATATCTCTTTCATGCCACAGCGGTACATCTTCATAAGATGTGATCATATAGCCGCGCAGAACACGGGCTGCTCCGCAGATATTCTCCGATCCGATCGGATTTCTCTTATGCGGCATAGCAGAAGATCCCTTCTGCCCTTTATTAAAATGCTCTTCTACTTCTCTGACTTCGGTTCTCTGCAGATGCCGGATCTCAGTAGCCATCTGTTCCAAAGTCGTACCGATCAGTGCTAATGTTGCATAGTAATGGGCATGCCGATCGCGCTGGAGGACCTGTGTTGAGATCGCTGCTGAATGAATGCCCAGCTTCTCACAGACATAATCCTGTACAAACGGCGGAATATTTGCAAAAGTGCCGACTGCCCCAGAGATCTTTCCTGCTTCAACATCTGCGGCGGCAGAATCAAATCTTTCCAGGTTCCGTTTCATTTCTTCATACCACAGAGCGAACTTCATGCCAAATGTTGTGATCTCAGCGTGGACGCCATGCGTTCTGCCGATCATGATCGTATCTTTGTATTTCAATGCATTGGTCTTTAAGATCTCCATAAAATCCAAGATATCCTGGCGCAGGATCGCATCGGCTTTCTTATAGCGCAGCCCATATGCAGTATCTACAACATCCGTACTTGTAACGCCATAGTGGATCCACTTCTTTTCCGGGCCCAATGATTCTGATACGCATCTCGTAAAGGCAACAACATCATGTCTTGTTTCCTGTTCGATCTCATGGATCCGATCAACCGTAAAAGTCGCATTCTTTCTGATTGCCTCAACATCAGCCATTGGAATCTCGCCAAGCTGTGCCCATGCTTCATCGATCATTTCTTCAACTTCCAGCCAAGCCGAGAACTTTGACTGTTCTGTCCAGATGTCTCTCATTGGTTTGCGTGAATATCTTTCTATCATGTGTTTTCTCCTCTTTTCTATTGAAGACCTAATATATGAAAAAGAAAAGCCCCAAACAGAGGCATTTCTTATTTCAATATTTCTTTGACTGCTTTCTTGGCAGATTCAATATCATCACAGACGACCATGACAACAATGCTGCCATTGTCTTCAACGACCGCATTTGAGATCTTAAAGACCTGATCGGCATTGTATGTCTGTGCATTTGCCTTCTGTGTATCCAGATATGCATTGACATCTTTCTTGCATGTATCAAGATCCTTCGCATAAAAAACACCTACAGAATCAGAATTTCCTGTTTCAGAAGACGTATACAGAGCACTGTCGCTGACAATATCCTCTCCATTGAAGACCATACCTTTGATAATACGATCCTTGGTCGCACTCAGCGAACTGGACAGCTTCAGCTTTGAGATCAACGAAGAAGCCATTGTATCTGCAGTAGATGAATCCGGCACAGGATTCGCTTTGGCCGCACATCCGCACAGCATCACAATCGCCAACAAACTACTCACAAATTTCTTTAACATAATCTTCCTTTCTTACAACATGCGTAGCAATATAATCGCCATAGGCCTGGCCGCCTGCTTCATTGAAATGCAGGCCATCCCACACAAGATCATCTCTGACCTTGCCGCTCTCATCTTTCATTGATGGATCAATATCCAGCAGATACAGATGATGCCTTACCGCAATATCTTTCATATCTGCATTGACCGTATCAATATTCCGTTTCAAAAGATCCGGTTCAATATCGGCAAGCGTCTGCGGATAATATGACATCATCAGATAAATATTTACACCCGGTTTCTTTTCCAGCAGCGTACTGATGATCCCTTCATAGTATGCTGCCCAGTCATCAAATGATTCACTGCGGATCTCATTGATGCCCAGCAGAAGATAGATATTGTTCTTTGCTGTATTCATCATCAGATTGTACATCGTATCCGTTCCGGATCCTGTTTCGATATCCATCTTTTCAATGCTCCAGAGGCGCAATGATTCACCATAATAGATCTCAGCACCCTTATCGGACAGATTGCTGTACAGCGCCAAGCTTCCCATGCGGGAATCTCCGCCGAAGAAAGTATCCGCAAAATATGAATCATCTGCGGCTGCGCCTGCCGGAACTGGCGAAGCATAGTCATAGTAGTCTACCTTGCGGCACGTTTTTTTCTGCATTTCCGCATTTGCTGTCTCAACTGCCGTTGTATCTGCAGAAGATTCTGTTTTCGCATCCCCGCATCCATAAAGCAGACTGAGAACAATTCCTGTCAGAATTACTTTTCTTTTCATTGCTTGAATAGGTCATCGCTTTCTTCCTGACCATCGCCGAACTTAGGAAGTTCAGGAAGTTCTTCCAAGCTCATCAGTTTAAAGGCATCCATAAATTCATCCGTGACCGAATAGAGGATTGGTCTGCCCGGTGCATCGGAACGCCCATCTTCTTTGATCAGACCGCGTGCTTCAAGCTTATGCAGCATCACATCTGCTCCGACCCCGCGGATCTCTTCAATCTCCACGCGTGTGATCGGCTGTTTATAAGCAATAATAGCCAGCGTCTCCATGGCCGCATTTGAAAGTTTTGCTTCATTATTGATCTGGAACAGCTTCTTAGCATAACTGTGCACACATGCTTTTGACAGAAAACGATAGGTCTCCCCGAATCTTTCTATTTCAAATCCTCGTTCATCACTGACATAATACTTCTGCAGTTCATCCAGCAGTTCTTCAACTTCGCTCTTTTTCAGATCCATTGTCTCTGAAGCCTGAGCAAGCGTCAGTCCATCATCGCCTGTTAAGAACAGCAGACCTTCAAGAATCGCTTCATTTTTCTTTTTATGATCCTGTGCAGCTTCATTTTTTTCTTCATCGATCTGAATGCTCGGATCCATCGAAAGCTGCACTGACTGCTTCGGTTCAATTGCATCTGCAGTTTCTACAGCTCTGATTTCAGGCATCTTTTCTCCATCCATGGCAGCCAGATCTTCGGCATTTTCCTCATCCTGCATCTGACTGAGGTCATCTTCACTTCTGCCAGTTTCTTCATCATCATAATCATTATCGAGAACACTGGCATTGTCACTGATCATATTTTCTTTTTCACTCATAAGAAATGCTCCCCCCGTGAAAACCAAATGACATCATTGTCGTCAATGGTAAATACCAAAGTATGCATTCTGGCAAGATCCAAAATTGACAGAAATGTTGCAATGAACATCGGCATATCATGAACATCATCCAGTAATGCTTCAAATTTGAATTTCTCCGGCATACGGTCCAATTTCGACCGAACGACCAATTCACGATCTTCAATAGATACTTCTGTGACCGTATATTGCTTCTCTGTCGGTGTAGAAAGATGCAGACGCATCAGACATCTGCGCATTGCTTTCATCAGATCATACGGATTGCCGGAATAGCTCACCTTATCGTCTTCTTCTTTGACAAAGGCATCGATCTCATTTGACAGAGGACGCGCCATCAGTTTCTGACGTTCTTCATAAAGATTGGTCATGTCTGCCGATGCTTCTTTGAACTGCTGATATTCAAGCAGACGCTTGACCAGACGTTCTTTCGGATCTTCTTCATAGCCATCTTCCAGTTCATCCTGGCTTCCCGGCAGCATCTTCTTTGATTTGTACTCAATCAAAGTAGCTAGTTCAACTAAATATTCTGATGCCACTTCCAAATGCAGGTCATTCATGCCCTGCAGATATGCAATATACTGATCGGTCAGGATATTGACATCAAGGTCCATCAGATCAAGCTGATTCTCCTTGATCAGGTGCAGCATCAGATCCATTGGACCATCAAATTGTTCAATCGTTACCTTAAATTCATCCATAGTTTGTACCGGTGCAATTATATCAAAAAACAAGCCATAAGGCCACCGCCCAACCGCTTGTTTTTCTACTCATTTTCATTGAGAAACTACTATATTTACAATTTTATTTGGAATCACAATAACTTTGCGCACCGTCTTTCCTGCCACATAGTTCTGAATATTTTCAAGAGCCAATGCTTTTTTCTGCAGACTGTCCTTATCTTCATCCTTTTCAGCCATGAACTTTGCCCGCACCTTGCCATTGACCTGGACCACGATCTCTGCTGTATTCTGTACCAATGCACTTTCATCATAGACAGGCCAAGCTGCATAGGCTACCGTCTCATCCCCGGTCAGTTTCTGGTTCAGCTCTTCACCGATATGCGGTGCAAATGTACTGAGCATCCGGATAAGTCCAATCAGCATGTTCTTATTGACCCGGCCGAGCTTATAGCAGTCATTCACAAAGATCATCATCTGCGAGATTGCCGTATTGAAATTCAGTGTCTCAATATCACTGGTCACTTTCTTGACCGTAAAGTTATAGCTGTAGTTCAATTCCGGTACAGCATCTTCCGTGATCATACTTTCCGTTGTTGCTAAGCGATAAACTCTTTCAAGCCATTTTCTTGTACCATCCAAGGAAGCATCGCTCCAAGGCTTGCTCGCTTCCAGCGGTCCCATGAACATTTCATAGACACGCATGGTATCGGCACCATATTCTTTAACGACCGTATTAGGATCAACTACATATTTAGGAAATCTCTTGCCCATCTTGATGCCATTGGCACCAAGGATCATTCCCTGATGGACCAGTTTCTGAAATGGCTCTGCGACAGGGCACAGTCCCTGATCATATAGGAATCTTGTCCACATTCTTGCATAAAGCAGATGGCCGACCGCATGTTCAGGACCGCCGATATACAGATCGACCGGCATCCAATGTTTCAGCAGATCATAATCTGCAAATTTTTCTTTATTGTGCGGATCAATATAGCGCATAAAGTACCAGCTGCTTCCAGCTGATCCCGGCATCGTACTTGTTTCCCGTCTGCCTGGTTTGCCATCGATGCTCACATTGACCCAATCTTTTGCCTTTTCCAATGGTGAAGCACCATTTTTCCCTGGCCGATAATCATCGATCGGCGGCAGCAGAAGAGGCAGCTGATCTTCGGCTAAAGATACCGTACGCCCATCATCCATATGAACGATCGGAATAGGTTCGCCCCAATATCTCTGTCTGGCAAAGATCCATTCTCTCAGCCGATAATTGACCTGCTTTTTGCCGATGCCTCGTTCCGTGAGCCAGGCAATCATTTTATCAATAGCTTCCTGTTTGCCCATGCCATTGAGAAAATCAGAATTGATATGGATGCCATCCTGTGTATATGCTTCTTTTTCAACATCGCCGCCCTGAAGCACGGGAATGATCTCAAGCCCAAATTTCTTAGCAAAAGCATAATCACGATCATCATGCGCCGGAACAGCCATGATTGCCCCTGTGCCATAGGTAGCTAAGACGTAATCAGAGATCCAGATCGGTATCTTCTTGCCATTGACCGGATTGATGGCATAGGCACCGGTAAATACACCGGTCTTTTCTTTATTCAGTTCCGTTCTTTCCAGATCTGATTTTCCAGCACATTCCTTCTTGTATGCTCTTACCGCCTCTTTCTGCTCAGGACTGGTTATGATATCGACCAGTTCATGTTCCGGTGCCAGCACACAGTATGTTGCGCCGAACAATGTATCGCAGCGCGTTGTAAATACAGTAAATGTCTCGTCTCTTCCATCAATGCCGAATTTTACATGGGCGCCGACAGATTTGCCGATCCAGTTGCGCTGCATTTCTTTCGTGGATTCTGGCCAATCGATCGTATCCAGACCTTCCAGCAGTTTTTCTGCATACGCAACAATATCAATGACCCATTGGCGCATATTCCTGCGGACAACCGGATATCCGCCGCGTTCTGATTTGCCGTCAATGACTTCATCATTAGCCAATACAGTGCCCAGTTCTTCGCACCAGTTTACCGGCATTTCAACACATTTCGCATATCCTTTATCAAACAGAAGCTTAAAGATCCACTGCGTCCAATGATAAAAATCAGGATCGCTCGTACTGATCTCTCGGTCCCAGTCATAGCTGAAGCCAAGCATTTTCAGCTGCTTGCGGAATGTTTCAATATTATCTTTCGTAAACTGTTCAGGATGATGTCCTGTCTGGATAGCATATTGTTCTGCCGGCAGGCCAAAACTGTCAAAGCCCATCGGATGCAGAACATTGTATCCCTGCATGCGCTTCATGCGGCAGATGATATCTGTTGCTGTATATCCTTCCGGATGTCCAGCATGCAGACCGACACCGGATGGATATGGGAACATATCCAGCGCATAATACTTAGGCTTAGAGAAATCATGCGTATCTGTGCTGAACGTCTTATGATCCGCCCAGTATTTCTGCCATTTCTTTTCTATCGCTTCATGATCATACATCTCAATTTCCTCCTTGCATAAAAAAAGCATCCTGTATCTAAGGACGCTGATCTGCGCGGTACCACCTTAGTTCGCATCTTCAGATGCGCACCTCTCAAGAAGATTAACGCTCTTGTCACGTTCTGTTCCAAAGTTCAGTTCATTGATGGCAACACTCCGGATCTCATCATTCTTCCGTCTTTCTGTACTGTTTCAATCAATTACTATTCTTTTTCATTACAGCAATGCTATTTTAGCATAGAATGAACCATTTTCAATATCTCCATCAGCATAGAAATACTATAATCAAGCAAAGGGAGAATTTTCAGATGAAACCAATCATTGCTGTAACGCCTCGCGAAGTAATCAATAACAATACCGAAATACGGTATGATAACAAGAATTATTTTACATATATAGAACATGCCGGAGGAATCCCAATGATGTGTTCAATGAACCCTGAAGATTCAGATACAGCTGCCATACATTTTGATGGACTTCTTATTACAGGAGGAAAAGATATTGATCCATCTTTATATCATGAAACCAATAAATATTCCTTTGAGCCTTCTTTGGACTTGGATCAAAATGATCTTGCTTTATATTATGCATTTCGTTCTTTAAATAAACCAATCTTTGGTATCTGTCGTGGAATACAGGTCATTGGAGTTGCTGAAGGCGTCAGTCTCATCCAAGATCTTCCAGCATCAAATGCAGAAAACCATCATAAGACCATGCATCTCAACACATTTCATAATGATAGTATTTTATTTCCGTTCTTTACTAAAGAATCTGAAGTGAATAGTTTTCACCATCAGGCACTTGCATCCGTTCCCAATGGTTTTCTGCCATCATCACGATCCAAAACAGACCATATTATTGAAGCAATTGAAAAGGATAATATACTTGGTGTCCAATGGCATCCAGAAAGAATGGATGATCCCGCAAGTTTAGAATTGGCAGAACATTTCATTCATTCCTGCTTACTTCATCAAACCAAATAAATCTTCCACGATATAGTCCGGATGGCAGTCATCATTCATACCGAGATCTGCAATGCTGGTGCCCTGCGTCACATAGACTGTCGTCATGCCTAAGGCAATTGCCGGTGCAATATCCTTTTTAAAGTGCGTCCCGACCATTGTGATATTCTCTGGGCTGACGTCGATGTACTTCATTCCCTGCTTGATCAGCCGATCCGATCCTCTGGCAAAAGAAATGTCTTCCTTTTCAGATGCATATTCCAGCATATGGGCCACAGATCCATTGCCGATCATTTCTGCATTTTCTTTGATCATTGTTCGACGGCCATCCGTCACGATCAGCTGTGCACCATCGTTCAAGACCTGCAATGCATCGCAATAGTCAATATATGTCAGATTTGTATTCATGCCCAAGAACAGCCAGTCAGGTGAAATATGATCGATCTCAATATCAGCTTTTCCCAATGCTTCTTTCATGCCTTTGCCGCCGATCATCACTGCTTTGTTTTTTTGCGGATATACCCAGCGGATCCAATCTGCCGCCGCCATGCTGCTCGTATAAATATCTAAAGAATGCATACCGCGAAAACCTGCAGCGCCCATTTTCTGTATCATTTCTTCTCTGGTGCGGCCGCTCTGTTCACTTAAGATAATATATGGTGTTCCTTTGCGATTCATTGCATTCAGCAGATCCACGGCGCCTTTTGTCGGTCTGCCATGATGGACCAAAGTTTCCATCATAAATATATAATAGCTCTTCAGCATTTTTCTCTTCTTTCAATACTGCAATCATACCATACCGAAAGTGTTTGGTTGTGGTAATATATTTTCATTGAAGGAAAAGAAATGAAAACAACAACAAAGATATTGATCGTACTCGCATTGATCCTTGGATTATGCGGATATATGACAGCAGATGTCTATGTATTTGCACCTAAGAGGATCAGCACACGCTATGAAGAGCTTTCTTCAGCTGATATTCCTGAACAGCTGAATGACATGAATATTCTGTATTTCTCAGATCTTGATTACGGTACCTTCGTCAAGGAAGAACGGCTGAATGCCCTCGTTGATAAGATCAATGCCCTTTCGCCAGATGTGATCATCTTCGGCGGCGATCTCTATGATGATGCGGCTTCTTTCACAGACAATGACAGCAGCATCCTCACAAAAGCTTTTGCTTCACTGAAAGCTTCCTATGGAAAATACGCTGTCTATGGCAACAGCGATGACCGCAGCGATGAGATGAAAGCAGCTGTGAACAGCATTTATGCAGCTTCCGATTTTGAAGTCCTGAACAACCAGTCGATCTCACTTCATAAACAGAGCTCCGGTTCGATCACGCTTGTCGGATTGGACAGCAGTGTCAATGGCAAGCCGGATATCGATGCTGCCTACAGTACTGTATCCCGCGATTCCTATGTCATTACCATCTGCCACACTCCAGATACTGCTCTTTCTGTACCGGCCGATATCACAAGCTATTTCTTAGCAGGACATTCCCATGGCGGTCAGGTCTATTACTTCTTCGGTGCTTTATATGAACCTGCAGGAGCGAAAGAATATTTAAGAGGCATGCATACGATCTCCAACAGCTTTACTCTTGACGTCACTAACGGCGTAGGTACGACCAAGAAAGATCTTCGTTTCTTAGCAGATGCGGAAGTTGTCATGTATCAGCTGAAACATACGGACAGCGAAACATCTTCGGCCGCATCCACGCCTGCTTCAGCAGATGCTTCGGCATCATAAAAGCCCTTGCGGCATGCTTGCTTTCAGGGCTCTTTATATTACTGTTATTTCCAGAAGATGAACAGATCAGCTATTCTAGAGAAGATATTGGAACCGTCATTTACATGTGTTACATCTGTATTTGATGCCGACGCCGTATCTTCTTTTTCTGTCTTTACTGTTTTGACTTTATATATGAACTTTACCGTTCCTTCAGTTCCTTCTGATATGCCAGAATAGTTATTATAACTTTCTCCATTCTGTCTGACCTGATCCAGCAGTTCAGATGCATTTCTGAGATCGCCTGCTTCAGCAGATCCTGTCAGTTTGGATATACCTTCTTCGCTGTACTGTTCCATGCCATTCATCAGTGTTTCGGAACCATCCTTCAGTGTATTGATGCCAGTTGACAGAGCATCAATGCCTGCTTTCAGCTGTGTTGCGCCTTGCTTCAAAGAAGAAGCACCCTGTGCTAATTCTGCTGTCTTAGAAGCCAATGTCTGTGATCCGCTGTAAGCAGAATCTACACCATCAGTATATTTCTTCAGCCCTTCAGTAAAGGAGCAGAGACCATCCAATGATGTCTGGAGCTCTTTCATTGTCTGACTGTTCGTCTGGTAGGAATCAGAAGAAGCGACCAATACATTCAATGTACTCTTGATCTTCTGAAGGCCTTCAGCGGATGCACTGTTCTTCATCTCCCGGGCCGCAGCTGCAGCATCGCTCATTGCCGTCCCGGCTGTACTGAGACTGGATGCATCCAATGTTGAATACATATCTGCTGTATATGCAATCATCGCCGCAATGTCTGCATCGCTCAGGGAAGCATTGGCAGCCTTCAATTGTGCGGCAATTGCATCATAGACCTGAGAAGCTGCAATACTGTTCTTAAAAGCAACTGAGATCACCGTGCTTTCGGACAGATTCGGATACTTATAGGCTAATAGATATGTCCATACCGCATCATCACTCATTGAGCTCAGCTGACTGGACTGCTGTTTTGCAGAAGCAATGATCTGAGCTTTTGTGGCCGCCGTTTCACTGTCGCTAAGCTGATACGATGCGGACTTTTTCGCATTGACAACAGCATTCAGACTCGCAGACACTTTGGTATTCTGCATCGCTGCTGCTTGGGAAGTATATCCAGCAGCATATTTCTGTATTGTCTGGGCAGAGATCAGTCTGGCTGCCTGCGAAGCAAGGTCTGCATTGAACCCCGCATCGGTGCTATGAATTCCTGCCATATAGATCAATGCATTGACCGTACTGTCATCCAGATCACTTGCACTGCCTGTCTTTGCGACCACTGCATCGTCCAAGCTTTTCTTGATCTGTGCCTTTGCCTGTGCTCTTTCACCGTCATTGATCTCCAGCAGTTCTGCCAAAGCATCTGCATAATTCTCTGCTGTGAGCTCATAAGTCTTTCCGGATGCAATGACATTGGCATCGGCATTGATCTCTTTTGATGCTGTGGCAAATACACTGGCCTGGATCTGTTTGGCACCTGCATTCAGTTCTTTGCTGGAAGCAGAAAGCTGTCCTAAGCCCGCACTCAGTGCATCTGCACCAGCTGACAGCTGACTGGATCCATCAGCCAAGGCAGCGGTGCCGGAGACCAATTTCTCAGCACCAGCTGACAATGATGAAGAACCGTCGCTCAGCTGGCCAGCACCGTCATATAACGACTTGGTCCCAGCCACAAGTTCATCAGTCGCACTCTGCAGCTTGTCAATATCATTCCATACAGATGAAAGATCTGTATCCTTCAGTTCCTCTTTCAGATCATTGATATTTGAAGACGCCGCCAGCATCAATTCTGGTGCTTCATATTCCTTCACATCTGCTTCCATAACGATCTCATCATTCAGATAAGCATCTAAAGAAGACAGCGTACCTGCTGCAAAGATCTTTTCCAAGGAATCTTTCATACCTGGCAAAGATACAGCTGCAGCAATGTCATGAGAAGAATCTGATGTGACTTCTCCCGTATTGACGGTAACATTGCTGAAGACATCTTTGCTGAACATAGCTCCTGCCACCGCAGCAATTGGCAATGCCACTTTATATGAAGTGCCGTTGACCTGATAGTACTGATACTTCGTATTCGTGAGAGCAATCGTGATCTTTACATGGCCGCTCTTGCCAAGGAGATCTTCTTCTTTGATCTCTTTTCCATCCAGGGAATAGCTGATAGAAGTGTTGAGCGGAAGCGTGCTGTCGTAGGTACCTTGATAATAGATATCTTTATCATCTGTATTCCATACATATCCATCGTTCGATTTTGTCAATTCGTCAGTGCTCTTCAGATTCTGTGCATCCTTCAGATGTGATACATCATTGTAGTTATGAAAGCCCGTATCACTGTGCAGCGTATCTGAAACAGTCGTTTTGTTCACGGTGCCATCCGTATTCAGGACAACAAATACATCTTCTTTTTTTGTTACTGTATCACTGTCATCGGCATGGATCGGCAGAACAGCAATGCTCATCGTACATGCCGTCATCCCGACAGCAGCACTTCTAAGGATCATTTTTTTTGTGTTTTTCATTTTTTGTTCATTCCTTTCGGTTCCGCCCAATGATGGGTCGTCTTTCTGATCAATGGTTCAAACAGCATCAATAGACACGGCAGTACAAAGATGATCACTGCCATTGATATCAAGGCACCTCTGGCAATCAGCAGACAGATCGACTGCAGAAGAGCCATTTTTGATACAAGAGATACACCTACAGTGGCACCGAAGAAGGTCAGCCCGGAAGCCAGGATCGATTGTGAGCTGTATTCAGCCGCGATCTGCGCCGCTTCTTTTCTCGTATGCCCATTGGCAAGTTCTTCTTCAAATCTAGTCGTCATTAAGATGGCATAGTCGACAGTAGCACCCAATTGGATCGTACCGATGACAATGCTGGCGATAAACGGAAGCACTGTTCCCGTAAAGTATGGAATTGCCATATTGATCACAATTGCAGATTCAATGCTGGCGACCAGCAGAACAGGGATCGATAATGACTTGAAACTGATAGCTATAATGACAAAGACGGCAAGGATTGAGATCCAGTTGACATTATTGAAGTCAACATTGGCTATTTCTACCAGATCCTTGGTCATCGGTGCTTCACCGGTAATATAGCCTTGGCTGTCATATTTTTTAACGATTGAATTCAATGTATCGATCTGTTCGCCGATCTCGTCGGTACCGGCCTTCAGCTGTGAATTTACCAGGATCATTTCATGACCGTTAGCATAGAATGTATCGCTGGCAATATCCGGGAGCATATCTTCAGGTATGCCTGCACCGATAAATTTCTCCAGCGACAGGACCGAAGTCACACCTTCCGTATCTTCCATTTCTTTTGACATATTGGCGACATCTTCCTTCTTCAGGTCATCATTGACGATAACGAAGTAGGATGAATTCATATTGAAGTCTTCTTTCAGCTTCTGATTGCCGACAATGCCGGTCATATCCTGCGGCAGAGAATCGCCTAAAGTGTAGTACTGCTGCACTTTCGGATATGCTAAGCCGAAGACGACGATCACAGCTAGAAAGATACCAATAATTGTCTTAGGATGATCGGTAACAAAGAATGATGTTTTTCTGAGACGCGGAATGATCGTCTTATGTTCTTTATGAGCGACCCATCTGCGCATGCACAGAAGCATTGCAGGCAGAATCGTAATGGTGCTGAGAACACCGAGGGTAACGCCTTTTGTCATGACCAGTCCGATATCCGTTCCCAGCGTCAGCCGCATCGTACAGAGAGCTAAGAAGCCAGCGACCGTTGTTAACGAAGAAGCACTGATAGATACGCCTGTATTGACAATGGCGCGTTCCATTGCTTCCTCATCAGTGCTGCTGGACAGTCTCTCTTCTTCATATCGATGCAGCAGGAAGATGGAATAATCCATGGTCACGCCCAATTGCAGTACGGTAGCCAGAGCTTCCGTAATATAGGAGATCTGACCGAAGATGATATTGGTCCCAAAGTTATAGATGATTGGGAAGACCAGTCCCATCATAAAGATGAATGGAACGGCGTTGGACTTCATGCCCATCCAGAGCACCGCAATGCAGGCCGCGACCGCAATCAGAATATAGTAAGGCATCTCCTGATCAACAATGGATTTGGTATCCTGCAGGATTACTGACAGGCCGCCGATATATGCTTCGTTGGAACAGATCGTCTTGATCTTCTTAAAAGCATTCATTGTCAAATCTGAAGAACCAGGTTCGTTGAAGCGTACGATCAGCATCGTCGCTCCATTGTCTGTGTTGAACATGAAATCATGAAGTTCTGACGGAAGCATATCGCTTGGTATCGTCACATCCATGACATCGCTGATCCAGAACGCATCTGATACCCCATCGACTTGAGATATCTTTTCCTTCATACCCATCAGCTGTGCAGTCGGCATATTTTCGACCGTGATCATGGCCGAACTAGCCAGATCAAAATCATTTTCCAAATACTGCTCTCCCTGCATCGAATCCAGATCTGAAGGAAGATACGTCAGGATATCGTAATTGATCTTCGTTGAAGCAGCACCGATCACGCTTGGAATCAGCAGAGCGACTGCGATCACTAAGATCATTTTGCGGAATTTCACTACAAAGTGGGCAAATTTACGCATTTCTTTCCTCCCATACGAATGACTTTTGGTCATTTACATTGCAATTATAGTTATCATTGACCATGAGTCAATGGAATATTATGACTTTTAGTCATTTTTAGAAATATGTATAGAAAGCATGCCAATATAGATATTCAATTTTACTTTTTCTGCTTTTTGCGCTACTTTACAGTAAATGAAAGCAAAAAATCTTGAGAGCAGGATCTCTTCTGTTGACACCCTGATCGAACGCAAAAAAGAAGAAAAAAGGAAACGCCTTTTAGATGCAGCCTATACCTGCTTTACCGAACATACGATTTCCGGCACAAGCATTGCTGAGATCTGTGCAGAAGCAGGTATTGCCAAAGGCACTTTTTATCTGTACTTTAAAGATAAAGAAGATATTGTGCGGGCATTGAATAAGCGCATATCCTATCAGGTGCTGTGCAATATCTACCATTCTCATCGCAAGGAAGATTTTGTTGACCATGCCGTACGCATGGCTTCTGAACTGATCCATTACTTTGAAAAGGATCATGAAGTCGTGGCTCTGATGAAAAAAGATTTTGTCTGGCCAATTGATGAAGAAGGCTTTGTGACATGCGACGATCCAATGATGATCGATATAAGAAATGACATTGATGCCTATGCGGCCAAGAGCGGTCTTTCTTCTCATCAGATCTTAGTGCGTGTATATGCATTGATCTGCATGATCTATTCAGTATGCTATTCTTCCATCATCGATCATTTTCCTTCTGAACTTTCGCAAGTCAAACCGGAGATCGATGCCATGATACGTTCTTCATTGGCCCCATCAAAAAAAGTCTGAACTTCAGACTTTTATAAGGAATGACTGATAGAAATGGATCATTGTT
>JAAYWN010000184.1 GCA_012516665.1 Erysipelotrichaceae bacterium | reverse complement strand
TAGATGGCAAAGAAAACCTTCTACAGCAGGCTTTTTTTTGCGGATGCAACTGACAGTTGACATATTTCCAAGTAGAATTGGTAGTGTGCAATTAAGAAAATAAGTACGCTCTATGTGCTGGAGGAAACAAATATGATATTCGCAGAGAAGATTACGATATTAAGAAAGAAGAATGGCTGGTCGCAGGAAGAACTGGCCAATCAGATCCATGTATCAAGGCAGTCTGTATCGAAGTGGGAAAGTGCGCAGGCAGTTCCCGATCTGGAAAAGATCCTGCTGCTGAGCCAGATCTATGGTGTCAGTACAGATTATCTTCTGAAGGACAGTTTAAATGAAGAAGAACCGATATCTGCCCAGGAAGAGGTGCCATCATACCGTACGGTTTCATTGGAAGAGGCAAATGACTATCTGGCTGTCAAAGCAAAAGCAGCACGCAGTATTGCACTGGCTGTCATGCTCTGCATTATTTCACCGATCAGCTTGATTCTGCTGTCTGCTCTGCAGGAAGCACAGGTACTGAAGATCAGTGAAAACATGGCGGCTGGGATCGGGCTGTGTGTATTGATCCTATTGGTGGCGTGTGCGGTGGCGATCTTCATTCTGACAGGAGAAAAGACCAAACAATATGATTGGCTGGAAAAGGAATCTTTTGAAACAGCCTATGGTGTGGATGGCATGGTGCGTGAAAGAAAGAAAAGCATCAGTGACAGTCATACGTATGGTCTGATTGCGGGCATTACATTGTGCATCTTATCTGTGCTGCCGATCTTTGCGGCATTGCTGCTGGGTGAAAATGATGTATTGATGATCTGCGCAGTCTGTTTATTGCTGGCTATTGTCAGTATCGGCGTGATGGTGATCATTCGTTCAGATATGCCATGGGCCGCCATGAAGTGCCTTCTGCAGGAAGAGGACTATACAGCAGCTGAAAAGAAGAAGAATGCACATTTGGATAAGGTTGCCAGTGCTTATTGGTGCGTGATCGTGGCAGGCTTTCTTGCCTACAGTTTCCTGACCAATGACTGGAAACGAAGCTGGATCATCTTTGCGGTAGGAGGCGTCTTCTATGGTGCAGTGGCAGCGCTTGATCAGGCCTTCTTCCATCACGAGGGAAACTAATATATATACTTATACTGAAAATATCGACAGATGATGATCTGCCGATATTTTCTTTACTTCTCGTTGAGAATGCATGCTCCGTTTGTAGCAATGACATTTTTATACCAATCAAATGATTTTTTCTTATATCTCTTGAATGTGCCATTGCCATTGTCATCGCAGTCCACATATACAAAGCCATATCTTTTTGACATCTGTTTAGTCGATTCTGAGACTAAGTCAATGCATGCCCAGCTTGTATATCCTAACAGTTCTACGCCATCTTCATGAATGGCATCATACATTGCTTTGAAGTGATCGCGGTAGTAATCAATATGTCTCTGATCATTGACCGTCATATTTCTATGTTCATCTTTGATCAGATCTTCTTTTTCACCAACACCGTTTTCAACAATGAACAATGGTTTGCGATAG
>JAAYWN010000183.1 GCA_012516665.1 Erysipelotrichaceae bacterium | reverse complement strand
TCAACCGTATCTGTGACTTTAAAGTTAAGAGCTATGCAACAACAGATCTTACTCCTACCCCGGAGAATTACATTTCAGCTCACAAGCCGACGCTGCTGATCAGCTTTGGACGCTCTGGTGATTCACCGGAATCGATTGGTGCGATCCAGTCGGTTGAAGCAGTGAACGATCATCTGTACCATCTGTTCATTACCTGCAATAAGGATGGTGCTCTCAGCAGACGTGCAGCCCAGGAAGGATCACATTGTTTAGCAATTGATCTGACGCCGGAGACACTGGACAAGAGCTTTGCAATGACTTCGAGCTTTACGAATATGTACTTAGCCTGCCTGCTGTGCTTCTCATTGGATACTTTAGATGATACAGTGAAAGAGGTCGAAGAGATCATTGATGCAGGAAGCAGACTGCTGAACGAACAGTGGCAGCAGATGCTGAATGTCGATCAGCTGTTTGCTTACAAGAGAATTGTATATTTAGGAGCGAATACGCTCAAGGGAATTGCTCAGGAATCGGCACTGAAGATGCTGGAGCTGAATGCTGGCAGCATCCCGACAATGTACGATACACCGCTTGGTTTCCGTCATGGACCGAAATCGATCATCAATGATGATACATTGACAGTTGTTTATCTATCAGATAATGCATATCAGCGTCAGTATGAGATCGATCTGCTGAAGGAAATGGCAGGGCAGAAGAAGGGCAATCGTATTATGACGATCTGCAATACGCCTTCCGGTGAAGCAGAAAGCCTATCAGACTTCTATTACTGTTTCGATACTTCTGCTAAGGACAATATCTTCCTTGGCCTGGAGTACATTCTGTGTGCACAGCTGATCGCTGTTTTCCGCTCAATGCAGAATGGCATCACACCGGACAATCCATGTCCGACGGGCGAAGTGAACCGCGTCGTCAAGGGCGTTACTTTATATCCATATAAAAAGATAGGAGCAGAATAAAATGATTGGGATCATTGTTACCGGACATGGCAATTTCGGCACTGGTTTAGCCAGTTCAGTGAAATTGATTGCTGGGGAACCAGAGAAGTTCATTCCTGTAGATTTTGTTGAAGGAATGTCGTCTGAAGACTTGGAAGCAAAGTACAGAAATGCCTTTGAACAGCTGAAGGATTGTGAGGGAGGTATTCTTGTCTTCACCGATCTTATCGGCGGATCTCCTTTCAAGATCAGTGCAGAATTGTCTGTGACTTTAGCTGATACATACCATATTGCGATCCTTTCAGGAACGAATCTGGGAATGCTGATCGAGGCATCGATGTCGCGTCAGTTTGCTGAGGATGCGGATGCTTTAGCTGACAGCATTGTGAATACCGGAAAAGATCAGGTCATCCACTATGTCTATCAGGCAAAGGATGAAGCAGAAGAAGAACCATCCGAAGGAATCTAAGATCTTTATCTATTGCCTTGGAACATGGTGCTTTACAAAATGCTATGCAAACGAAAAGCAAGGCTCAGGCCTTGCTTTTCGTTTTCTTAGGTTTCTTGGCAATGATCTCTTTATCGTAAATTCCGCGGGAGAATTCACTTGGGGTGATACCGAAGCGATGAGTGAATTTGCGGGAAAAATAATGAATGGAATTGAAGCCAAGCATGGAAGCAATCTCAGAGATCGTACGATCGCCATTGCGGATCAGCGTACGGCTGCGGCTGAGCTTTGCCTCATTGATATACTCTTTCGGGGGCATTTTAAGATTGTGCTTAAAGAGATTCTGCAGAGTGCTTCTGGAGATTGAAAATTTATCACAGATCTGATCGATCGGTAGAGTTTCATACAGATGAGCATGGATATAGTCAACAATTTCCGATGTCAGGTGATCTTCAAAGTGCTGCGAGATCGGTGAGAGGGGCTTCGTCTGGTTCATATCATCTGAGCTGCTGATCAGTGAAACAATAAATGACTGCAGAGCAGAGATCATTGTATCATTCGAAAAGTTTGCCTCTGTATCGCTGGTCTTGACGAAGATCTTAACATCGTTGATCATCTGCCGCGTACATTTGAAGATCCTGCCGAGAATATGATCAGACGGAATCCCGTTGGCACGGAAGATGACCGTCAGATAGGAACAGGACTTGTCACTGATCACGCTCTGATCATGAAATTCGCCGCGTCCGTAGACCATACATTCCTGCGCATTGATCTGATATGTCTTATTGTTGACCTTTGTTTCCAAGGAGCCATTGTCAACATAGGTGAGCTCATAGAAATTGTGGATTTCTCCGGCAAAGTGATAATGCGGCCATTTAACGACATAGTAATACGCTAGGATCTCTTCTATGCGGATCATCGGAATAATGTGCTCATAGCGAACGGGAGCATGAAGCTTGACGACAGTGCGCTTCGAATGTTTAGAATTATATAGATTATAAACAATATATCCTGTCATCGGGACAAGTGAGAAATAAATATTCGGAAAGATGCAGACACTGCGATGGAGAGCAAAAGATGAGATGCTGCTTTCCTCGTTCGGGTCTTCTGAGACACGCAGCATGGCCATTCCTTCCATTGGCTCTATATAGACAGGGTTGGCGTAGCATGCCATTGTAAAAACAGTATCTTCAGAGACCGTATATTCATGGGCTTCCAGTTCATCGATCTTCTTAAATGAGTTGGAAACACTGCCATATTTTGAGAAGTTTGCACTTGTTGTTTTATAGAACATAAAATTTACCTGAAATTGTAACTCCTTTTTATAAATATAGCATAAATCTTAAAATAATGGCAAAAGACCATATTAGTTAATGAAAAAAATTACCAAAACGAAAAGTGCAACACTGAGCTCAATTTTAAATGAAAGTTCCTTTTCACGGAAAGTCCCTGTGAAATAGGACTTTTCTCTTTGCATAAGTATGTTCAATTTCTAAAAAGTATGTAGAATAATAGGTATAGATGATCTGGGGAAGGTACAC
>JAAYWN010000182.1 GCA_012516665.1 Erysipelotrichaceae bacterium | reverse complement strand
TCTGCCGATTCATCTGCCCATTTATAAGCATAGCCAGCTCTGGTTGCGTGATGCCCTGTAACAGATCCCGTTTCAGCATATGCCGCATCATCGTAGTCAATTACCAAGCCATCCACAGGATATGGATTGAGCCCTGCTGTTACTTTCTGCGTCCATCGTTCAATGCATGCCTGCATGTTTTCGTAAGTAGGTTCTTTGATCTTCTCATGTTCAACCGTCTGGAATCCCTGTTTCTCAAGAAAAGCCATCCGCTCGCCCCATGAAAGAATTTCATGATCTGTATGCACACAGGTAAACGGGATCCAATGGATCTTCCGCCTTTTCACTTCTTCCGCATCTTTCAGCGTCAGCGAGCCCGAAGCAAGGTTTCTGGGATTGGCATAGTCTTCGCCGGATTCTGCGACGAAATCATTAAAGTCCTCATAAGCTATCACTGCTTCCCCGCGAATCACCAAATGCCCCTGCTCCGGGATCTTTGCAGGAATGCCCTGCAGTGCGTCCGCCAGATGCGTAATATTGGTGCCGATATGTCCATCGCCTCTGGTCACGACTTTCCTTCTTCTGCCATGATCATAGGTCACCACAAGGGTCAGCCCATCGAGCTTCCAGCTCAGCCAGATCTCTCTGCCTTCTGCCCACTTCACAAGATCATCGATCTTCTTTGTCTTGGCCAAGGACAGCGCTGGAAATTCATGTGCTTCTTTTTCTCCGGCTGTTTCATCCGCCGATACATTGATCGTCGGCGAATCAGAAAGGACCGTGCCGGTCTCTTTCTCCAGCTGCTTTACTTCATCGAACATGGCATCCCATTCATAGTCTGTCATGATCTCATTCTGTCCATTGTAGTAGGTCTCAGCCGCAGCATTCAGCTTCTGTACAAGCTGACGCATGTGTTCAATTTTTTCATTCTGCTGGTCCATCGTCATCTCCTATGCTTTTTTTCTGCTCAAGCTTGGATGCCCTGCGGCAATCTTTTTTACTCCGTATGGATAAGGGAATGCAATCTCTGCAATGCCATTCCTGCATGCAATGACAATGCCATCGCCGAATTTTACATGGCTGACCTGATCTCCCTTTTTGAAATTGGCGGGCCTTCCATGTTCCGCATGAGACATTGCTTCGCTCATCTTTTCATTCTGGGCAAAAAGATCCATGGATGCATGTTCATGTTTTTCTTTTTCCTGATTCAGCTGACGGCTGCCGATATGCTGAATATCTGCCGGATCGATCTCTGCAATAAAGCGTGAAGGCGACAGCGGCCTCTGCAGAATGTATGAGAATCCACCAGGTTCTGTTAAGAATAGTTTATTCTTTGCCCGGGTAAAAGCAACATAAGCCAAGCGCCTTTCTTCTTCGACCCCGCGCTTGCCTTCGCTCATCGCTCTCTCATTTGGAAAGATGCCATCATTGAGATCGCTGACAAATACCGTATCGAATTCCAATCCCTTCGCCGCGTGGACCGTCATCAGCTGCAGACAGTCCTTTTCATTTTCTTCATCACGATCGGTATACAGAGCAATATTCTGCAGGTATTCATCAAGCGACTGGGCCTGCGTATTAGCCAGATCCTGTGCCAATGCTTTTAAATTCTCTTTTCTTTCCTGGCCTTTTTCCAGATCTTCTGTCAGCATCGCATTGATGCCGCTGCTCTCCAGAATCTCATCCAGCAGTCCATTCAGATCGACGTTTTCTTTGGCCGCTTCCGTGCGCCAGGTCTCGACCATCTGCACAAATGCCTGCAGAGTTGTCTTTGTCCTGCCAGAGAACAGATTCTCCTCTTTCAGCACTTCGTACATCGATTTTCCTTCCAAACGTGCCTGCTGAGAAAGTGTATCAATTGTTCGAGGACCGATCCCGCGCTTAGGACGGTTGATGATCCTCTGCAGAGCCAGGTCATCTGCCGTGGTGCACATTCTTAAATAGCACAGTGCATCCTTGACTTCCTGACGTTCATAGAAACGTATGCCGCCATAGATGATATATGGGATACGGACATCGATCAGCCCCTTTTCAAGCGAACGCGACAGATAGTTTGAACGATAAAGGATAGCCATATCATGATATGGCAGACCATTCTGATGCAGCTCATAGATCTTTCCAGCGATCCAGGCCGCCTGATATTCATCTGAAACAGCCATGTAATGTGTGACCTTTGCATCGCTGCTCCGATTGGTATACAGTTCCTTCTTCATGCGGTTGACATTATTGGCAATGACTGAATTGGCTGTATTCAGGATGGCCGAAGTAGAACGATAATTCTCATTCAGGATAACGGTCTTGGCATGCGGAAAATCTTTGTGGAAATCCATGATGATATTTACATCGGCACCGCGCCATGTATAGATCGTCTGATCCGGATCGCCGACAACATACAGACTGCTGTTCTTTCCCGCCAATTGCTTGATCAAAGTATACTGGAGCCGATCGATATCCTGGAATTCATCGACCAGTACATATTCAAAACGGCGCTGCCATTTTTCTTTGACATCCGGGAACTTCTGGAACATCTGCACAGTCCACAAGATCAGATCGTCAAAATCCAGAGCAGACATCTGTTTCTGCCGTTCCAGATAATAGGCATAGACTCTCGCCTTGTCCTTATCATCGCCGAAAGATCCTGCCATTTTCATCGCTTCATCCGCGCCGATCTGCGCCGTCTTGTTATTGGAAATATAGTCGATATATCCAGCGGGCGTCACATTGCCTGAAGCAATCGCCAATTGTTTGCAGGCTTCTTTGACGACCGACTTCTGATCATCACCATCCATGATCGTAAAATTCTTCGGATAGCCCATATGCTGGATATCTTCTCTTAAGATCCTCACGCAAAGCGAATGGATCGTACTGACCCATGGATTGAAATCCTGCGAAGTCAGCATCTTTTCAATGCGCAGCTTCATTTCATTGGCCGCTTTATTGGTAAAAGTAATAGCCAGGATCTTATAGGCACGCATATCTTCATCTTCAATCAGATGCGCGATCCGCATGGTCAGGACTCTTGTCTTTCCTGAACCTGCTCCCGCGATGATCCTTAGATATTTATCATCCGCAAGAACCGCTTCTTTTTGATTTTTGTTCAGTACACTTGTATCGATCATTTTATTCTCCGCTTCTATCATCCGGGCATGTCCCGTCTATTTTCATACGTACATGATTATACCATCCTATGATCAAAACCACTGTACATGATCAGGTACTGCACTCGATAAAAAAGAAGTGCCGCTCATGGTATAATAGATCTGAGGTATACATCTATGTTATTAAAAGCAGATCAATGGAAAGATTACGCCTGTCTGGATGCAGGCAATGGCGAAAAATTAGAGCAGTGGAAAGGTGCCGTGCTGAGGAGGCCCGATCCGCAGGCCATCTGGCCGGTGGAAGACCGCAGTGCATGGAAGAGCGCAGATGCGATCTATCATCGTTCCAGCCAAGGCGGCGGTTCCTGGGAATACAAAAAAAAGCTGCCGGAAGAGTGGACGATCGATTATAAGGACCTTACTTTAAAGGTATCGCCGACCGGTTTTAAGCATACGGGCATTTTTCCTGAACAGGCAGTAAATTGGGATTGGATGTCTGATCTGATCAAAGCACATCCGGAAGAAGAGATCCGCGTGCTGAATCTGTTTGCCTATACCGGCGGAGCTACCATGGCATGCGCTGCTGCCGGTGCTAAGGAAGTCGTTCATGTGGATGCGTCCAAAGGCATGGTTCAGTGGGCCAAGGAGAACCGCGATCTTTCGCACTTAGAAGATAGAACGATCCGCTTTATTGTGGATGACTGCATGAAATTTGTTGAACGGGAAAAAAGAAGAGGACACACGTATCACGGCATCCTGATGGATCCGCCGAGCTATGGCCGAGGCCCAAATGGTGAAATGTGGAAATTTGAAAAAGAGATCACGGGACTGATCCAGGCATGCCTGGAGATCCTGGATGACCGTGCTTTGTTTTTCCTGATCAACAGCTATACAACTGGTTTCTCTTCTATTGTATTGGAAGATCTGATGAAGACGATGATCCTGCCGAAGCATCCTGATGGCATCGTATCCACAGGAGAGATTGCGATCCCACTGCAGCATAGAGATCTATTGCTGCCATGCGGCATCTACGGAAGATGGGAAAGAAAATAAAATGCTGAATGTCTTATATGAAGACAATCATGTGCTGGCTGTAGAAAAGCCTGTCAACATGCCTACGAATGAGGATGATTCTCATGATGAGGATCTGCTTTCATTATGCCGGCAGTATCTGAAAGAAAAATATCATAAACCAGGCAACGTCTACTGCGGGCTGGTCCATCGTCTGGACCGTCCCGTCGGCGGTGTCATGGTATTTGCCAAGACTTCCAAAGCTGCTTCGCGTCTCAGTGATTCTGTGCGCAGGCATGAACTGAAAAAAGAATATCTGGCGGTGATCGACGGCATTGTACCGCACGCACATGGTACCTTTACGGATTATCTTGCCAAAAATGAACATACCAATATGGTCAGTGTCACCGACGAAGCACATGGGAAGAAATGCATTCTTCATTATGATGTTCTTCAGATCAAAGGATCGCATACCCTTGTCCATATCACCTTGGAAACTGGAAGATCTCATCAGATCCGTGTGCAGTTTGCTTCAAGGAATCTGCCGCTGGTCTATGATCAGAGATACAGCCGTCACCCTGGCAAAGGTCAGATTGCTCTGTATGCTTTTCGGCTGACCTTCCCTCATCCAACAAAGAAAGAACCGGTGACCGTAGAACATCTGCCGCCGCAGAATGATCCTTGGGATGCTTTCGAGATCAGCCTATGACAGTAAGAAGAAGAAAAAGAAGAGCCATCCGCAGAAAAGGACCAAAACGCCATCTCCGCAGATCGCTGGTCATTGCGGTCTTAGTTCTTGTGCTGATGATTGTCGGCATCGTGAAGATCCCAGGCATGATCACAGATGCCAAGCTGAGAAAGCTTGGCTATAACGAAGTCCAGATCAAAAAGATCCATACCGACAGGATCGCCGATACGGTCCTGAAGGATCAATACTACTCAGAGTATCTTGCCCAATGCATTCAAGACAGTACACTGCGCAAAGAATATATTTCGCTCTATACAAAAGTAGACAGCAGCCGCGGTCTGAGCGATACCAGTCTTCTCCTTTACAATCGTCTGGAGGATCTAGGCTATGAAGAAGATCAGCTGGATGATCTGTTTGAGAATCTCTACGATTGGGAGATAGCTCCATTGCTTGTCTTTGACTATCAGTGGGATGAAACAGAGTATATCAAGGACTGTAAAGCGCATCGTGATACGAACAGCCAATCATCTTTCACTTTGGATGGCGACTATCTGCGTGAATTCAAGAATATCTCTTCATCCAAGTCTGTGGATGGTCCAATCCTGATCAACACAAAGAACAGTCTGGATGAAAGCTATGTTCCGTCAGATCTGACAGATATCACAACAGAATACGCTGCTTCCGGCCAGCAGATGTGCAAAGAAGCTGCCTCTGCTTTTCTCTTGATGGCAAAGGCTGCCCTGCTGAACGATACACCGTTCTTCGCATCTGCCACATATATATCCTATGCTGATCAGCAGGCCGCATATAAATCGATATCTTCGCAGGTAGGTGCAGATCTTGCGGATGTGTACTCGGAACGAGCTGGCTTTTCTGAGCATCAGACAGGGCTTGCCGTCAACATCTCGGCGACCTATGAAGATAACAAAAATCTCACCTCGACTAAAGTCTACGAATGGCTGACTGCCAACTGTGCAAAATATGGCTTTATTCTCCGCTATCCGCCAAGCAAAGCGGCCATTACAGATCAGGCTGATGAAGCCGGCCACCTGCTGTATGTCGGCAAAGATCTGGCCCAGAGGATCAAAGATTCTGAGCTGACGTATGACGAATACTATGAGCTGTTCTTAGCCAGCTGGTATGATCAGTCCTGTATGCCAAGTGCCGATATACTGAACAGTACTTCCTGTACGGATGCACTGCAGTGCGAAGCAGGGACTGAAGCTTCACCAGAGGCCAACAGCTGAGAAGATCATTTCTCATACCAATAATTTCATGTGCGGAGGGACACTAGGAACGACATCATATCGATCAGGCAGAAAAACAGATCAGGCTCAAGCGGATACTTATCATCATTCTATCCGCCGTTTCTGCCATGCTGCTTTTTGTGTTCTTTATCAATCATTTCCAAGTCAGGATCATCCTTGCCGGCGATTCGCCTAATACAGTCAACTATAAGGATGCTTACGAGGACCCCGGCGCTTCTGCCGTCTTTGAAGGGACCCTCCTTCCTTTCATTCATAAGGATGTTGAAGTATCCTGCCGCGGCAATGTAGATACAGACAAAGAAGGCGAGTATACACTTACCTATTCCGCTGAAGAAGGCCGGCACTCAGCACAGGCAGAGCGGACCGTCATTGTCAAAGATATCAAAGGGCCCGAGATCACTTTGATCACAAATACCGATGCGTATACTCCATACAATCATGAATATCAGGAAGAAGGCTATACAGCCATCGATCAGAAAGACGGCGATGTCACAGCAAACGTCAAAAGAGAAGTCAAAGCAGACAAAGTAATCTATACCGTGTCCGTTGCCGCCGGCAATATCACGGTCAAAGAACGCACCATTGTGTATGATGACCGCAAAGCTCCTGAAATCTCCTTATCCGGCGGAAATGAAGTCACTGTCTATCTCGGCAATGTCTGGACCGACACATACTCGGCTGCTGATGACAGCGATGATGATGTTACAGATAAAGTCACCATTGAAGGATCCGTAGATACAAACACGATCGGCGATTATACGCTTACATATACGGTCAGCGATGCCCATGATCACACGGCCCAGGCACAGCGGATTGTCCACGTCACGCAGCCCCCAGTCAATGTACAGTACGGAACTGCCGATGCCAAAGCAATCTATCTGACTTTTGATGATGGACCGGGTGAAGCGACCGCGCATCTGCTGGATATCCTTGACCGCTATGGTGTCAAAGCAACTTTCTTTACAACAAGCTGCTATTCAGGCTATACCGATCTGATCGGTGAAGAAGCACGGCGCGGGCATACGGTTGCTGTGCATACATACACGCATGACTATGCATCAATTTACGCGTCATCCGATGCCTATTGGGCTGACTTCAATGCCCAGAATGCAGTGATCCAGCAGCAGACAGGCACTGCCAGTTCCCTGCTCCGCTTCCCAGGCGGTTCTTCCAATACGATCTCTGCCAATTATACTTCCGGCATCATGACTGCCTTAGTGCAGCAGGCCAATGCGAATGGCATCTACTATTATGATTGGAATGTTTCCTCAGGCGATGCCGGAGGAACAACTGATACCAATACGATCATCGCCAATGTTGAAGATCAAGTCGCTGCCAATTCTTCCTATGGTACGGCCAGCATTGTTCTTCAGCATGACTACAAATCATTTACCGTAGAAGCAGTCGATGACATCATTGAATGGGGCTTGGCCAACGGCTACCATTTTGAGCAGCTCAGCCCAGGCAGCTTCACCGTTCATCATCACATCAGCAACTGATCAGAAAAGCAGTTCACGTTATATGTGAGCTGCTTATTTTTCTCATTCTGTTCTGTGATCAATGAAGTGCAGGATCTCTTGTCTGCGTGCTTCCATATCCTGATAGCCAAGATCATACAGTCTTGTTGTATTCTCAACATCGCCATGATATCTGCTGACCTCAATATCCTTTGTGGGCAGGATCTGAATGCATTTTCCTGCTTTGATCAGCTGATTGATGATATCGATCTGATGATAGTAGTTCAGATGTCTCTGAGCATAGTCCTTAGAGATCTGTGCACAATTCTTATACATATGCTTCATCACAAATGTTTCGATCTTCGAAGATGGCTTTCTGACATAATCAGCAGGCTTTGTCGTGATAACAACAAACTTTGTGCATCCCTGTTCCTGTGCTCTTTCAATCGGGATCATTTTGGTAATGCCGCCGTCCAGCAGATGCCTGCCTTGATATACAACTGTTTCAGCTACACATGGCAGTGCACACGTTCCCCGCAGCAATGTCATGTTGATATCTTTGGCCCCATAGTATTCCGTCTTTCCATCTTCCAGAATATAGGCACCGACTTCCACCGGCAGATTCTTTTCACTGATCGCCGAGACATCCATGTGCTCGGTATCGCTCAGATAATGTTCAAAGATCTTGCGCAGAGCAACATAATGTCCTTCTGTCCGCAAGGCTGCAAAACCAACAACATCTTTGCCGGAAGCATAGTGGATCGACATATTTTTCGGTGTATGTGTGTCATTTACCATGTAGCATGCCAGATAGACCGCGCCGGAAGAAATGCCGACATTGTAATCAAAGGTCACATGATTATCATTCAGCCAAGCCAATGCTCCGGCTGTGTAAGCACCGCGTACCCCGCCGCCTTCCAATACCAATCCAATTTTTTCCATTCTCTTCTCCTTAGACCAAAGGGATAAATATATTCATGAACGCCCGGAACAGACGTACGATCGCCCATTCCTTCTTCAATTCTTCTTTGGTGATCTGATGCGATTTTGCCATCGATGCTAAGAAATCATCGCGGATCTTAACAATCTCCGGCGTATTTCCCATCAGTACACCATTTTCAAAATGCAGGAAATAACTGCGATAATCGGTATTGGCCGATCCGACAATGGCTAGACGGTCATCGCTCACAAAGTTCTTTGCGTGATTGAAGCCCGGCAGGTATTCATAAATCTTAACACCTTTTTCAACCAGCTGCTGATAGTATCCGCGAGTGATCTGGAAGACACCGATCTTGTCCGGAATATGCGGTGTCAGGATGCGCACATCCACGCCGCTCTTAGCAGCTCGGATCAAAGCTTCAGCCATCGTCTCCGGCAGGATCAGATACGGTGTATCAATATAGATATATTTTTCTGCACTGGTCACCAGGTTCAGATGCATGTTCAGTGCGACCGGTTCATCATCTGTCGGCGTATCGCTGTAAGGCTGATAGAAGCCCTTGTCATCCACGGCATCGCATGGCAGATGATATTTCTGATAATCGATTGGTTCTTTCACCGTCCTGACATAGGAGTACATCCCTAAGAACATGACTGTCAAAGACCAAACAGCTTCCCCATGGATCTTGATCGCACTGTCCTTCCAATAGCCAAAGCGTTTAATGCGGTTCACGTATTCATCAGCTAAGTTGACCCCGCCGGTAAACGCAATATTATTATCAATGACCGTGATCTTGCGATGATCTCTATTATTCATCTGTACAATAAAAGCGGGACGTACATGATTGAAGCGATAGGCTTCAATTCCTTCTTTCTGCAGCTGACGGTCATAATGATGCGGCATTGTGATCGATCCAAAATCATCATAGATGATCTTGACATCAACGCCCTCACTGACTTTTTCTTTCAGCACTTCATGGATCTCATCCCAGACCGTACCTTCATCAATGATAAAGAATTCTATAAAGATAAAATGCTTTGCCTGCTTCAAAGCAGAAATATATTCTGGGAACCATGCTTCCCCAGAAGCATAGTATTCTGAAGCGGTATTGCAGTAGATAGGAAAGCCCGAAGCGTTCATTGCATACTTAAATACATTCTGCTGCTCTATCGGTGCTTTCATGCCAGATCTGAGTGCTTCTTCATCATTCTGCAGCAGACCATCCATATCTTTGCTTGCTTCAATTGTACCGTTATTCAATTTTTTTGGCACATGACGATTGCCGGCAAGAAGATACAGCGGAATGCCGATGATCGGTGCGCCTAAGATCACTAGGATCCAGCTTATCTTATATGCCGGATCAACTGTACGATTGATAACAAAGATCGAAGTGATGATGGAGATCAGAGAGAGGAAAGGAAGAATTTCCGTAAAGTCGGCCATGCCGTAGAGAAGCATCGCAAACAGACCGAACTGCAGGATGACCAAGGGAACAACGATGATCAGTCTGCTTGTCAGTATTTTTAATATTCTGCGCATGTGCCTATTATATCATTTTTGTATTATGCTACAAAACGAAGAGATAGATCTCCTTGACCTTCTCGCCGCGCTTGTACAGCCAATGCCACTCCGGAACATCTGCCGTCCGCAGATACCTGCCGCCAAGCTTCTCCAATGTCTTATGCGAAGCAATATTATCCGGTGAACAGGTAATGATCAATTTCCTCTGATGCAGGCGGTTCTTGGCAATATCAAAAAGGATCAGGCATGCCTGGTACGCATAGTGATTTCCGCGCCAGTCATCGTAAATCGGATAGCCGATATTTCCCGCATAGATCAGTTCATCGTTGTCGCCTATCCTTAGATCGCATTCACCGATCTTCATGCGCTGACGATGCAGACAGATGCTGTAATCAATTGTCATGACATTCTGGTTCTGACTGCATGGTTCATCTACAGCCTCCTGGATCAGATCAACGACCTCTCCGGGAAAACAGTTGGAATGAAGAAATGGAATCCTCATATCTGCTTCTTTCTAGATAATTTATCTATTACCAGTATAACAAGAAACGGGCAGCACATCAGTCTGCTGTCCGTTGAATAATATCTAAATATAAATTTTTCAGTTCTTTTTTCTGATCATCATTCATTTGATCGGTATCCGATTGGATCACAAAGCCATCTACGAGGGATGTATGATGTCCTGTTACTTTCCCCTTCTTTACACCGACAGCCATCGGCACATAGAAATCACGATTGCCTTGAGCATCGACCGGAAGTGCATCATAAATATCCTGCTTCAGGGCATTCAGTTCAGCTGCATCAAAAGGATCTTTTGTATTCACATAATAGACCGTAACGCCTTTTTCAATGACTGCCTCATTCAGCACAGGCACAGCTCTTTCACACCATTTGCAGCCAGGATAGCCAAAGAACAGAATGCCCGATCCCTGTTCATCGAACATGCGCAGAACTTCCTTCATGGTCAC
The DNA here is from genome assembly GCA_012516665.1 of Erysipelotrichaceae bacterium. Classification (GTDB taxonomy): domain Bacteria; phylum Bacillota_I; class Bacilli_A; order Erysipelotrichales; family Erysipelotrichaceae; genus Bulleidia. Next base: position 18,443 of record JAAYWN010000182.1, on the reverse strand, counting down.
TTTGCGGAAATCACCGATCTCATCGCCGATCCAGGCATACTGATCCATCTCAGCATCGCTTGTATTCAGTTCAACTGTATTTGTGATCTTTGCCTTTGCACTGCTGCATCCCACTGATGTGACCAGAAGGAAGGCCGCCAATGCCTCTTTTATGATCTGATGATATTTCACGCAATCTTCTCCACTTTTGTCGTCTCATAGAAGTTGTCAATATTCGCACGTGTTGCTAAGCCCTTGGAATACGCGGTCGCTGAACCGCAGGACACACCGAAGCGGAAAGAATCCAGCGGATTCTTTGTCCGCATATAATTCATCAGGAAACCAGCAATCAAAGAATCGCCCGTACCGACAAAACTGACATACTTCTCATCTCTGGTCAGCTGTACACGATACGTTCCTTCTTTGCATATCAGATATGCCAGACGGCTGTGATCGCTCACAATGACATAGCGGGCACCTGCTTCATGCAGTTCTTTGGCCCCAGCAATAGCATCTGCTTCATTCTTTACTTCACGGTCGATCAAAGCCGGCAGTTCTTCCATCGTTGTCTTGATCATGAATGGATGGCATGGAAGGATCTTTCTGACCAAAGGTGCATTGGTATCCAAGACGACCTTGACTTCATCCTTGATGGCATTCTTCAGCATCTCTTCAGCACTGCTGCACAGGTATTCCTGTGTATGTCCCGCCAGCACAAAGTAATCCTGACTGTACAGTGTCGATACTTTATGCTTCAGATTGTCCATATCCTCAGCCGTAATGATCGGTCCGCTGGCATTGAGATCTGTCCACTGTCCTTCCGCTGAGCATTTTACATTGATGCGCGTATGCCCATTGATATATGTAAAATTCGGCCGGATGTTCTCATATTTTGCCAATAAAGAAATATAGAAATCCTTCGTAAAGCCGCCGACAAAACCAAAAGCTCTTGTCGGGATGCCTAAGTTGTTCAGAACAATGGAAACATTGATGCCTTTTCCGCCTGCTTCATAGTATTCCAAAGAACTGCGGTTCACAGCATCATTGCCATTCAGTTCTTTATCAAATTCCATATAGTAATCCAAAGAAGGATTCATCGTGCAAGTGCAGATCATATTAAGCCTCCTGCGTGTGCTGAATAATATGCAGGATCAGCTGAGAAGCCTGTTCCAGTTCTTCCATCACACAGTACTCATAGCGTCCATGAAAGTTGCCGCCGCCGGCGCCGAGATTCGGGCATGGCAGTCCGCGGAATGACAGCACTGCCCCATCTGTTCCGCCGCGGATCGGTTCATCCTTAGGTTCAATGCCGAGATCCTGCATGCTCTTCCATGCGATCTCACGCACTTCAGGATCCTTTTTCAGCACTTCATACATATTGCGATATGCATCTTTGATCGTGATCGTACAGACATTCTTTCCATGCAGATCATTCAGATAGGATGCTGCCGACTGCAGCAGCTCTTTCTTTTTCTCTAACAGCTCTGCATCATGATCTCTGAGAATATAAGAAAGTTCTGCTTCTTCTGTATTCCCCTTGATAGCAATCAGATGAATAAAGCCCTCTCTGCCTTCCGTATGTTCCGGCGTCATATGCTTCGGCAGGATCTCCTGAAATTCGCATGCCAGCGATGCGGCATTGATCATGCGATCCTTCGCATCACCGGGATGAATAGAAAAACCATGCATCACAACTTCAGCCGAAGCAGCGTTGAATGTCTCTTCACTGAATTCAGCAATTTCTCCGCCATCCATTGTATAAGCAAAATCAGCGCCAAATTTCTGCACATCAAAATACTTCGGTCCGTTGCCTATCTCTTCATCCGGTGTAAACGCGACTGCAATGCGGCCATGCTTGATCTCCGGATGTGCATGAAGATATGTCAATGCCTCCATGATCGAGACAATGCCAGCTTTATCATCTGCCCCAAGCAGCGTACTTCCATCTGTCACCATGAGGCGCTTTCCTTTCAATTCTTTCATCTGCGGAAAATCGCTCATTTTCAAAGTGACCTCTGAGCTCAATGCAATATCTTTTCCATCAAAGCTTTCAATGACTCTTGGCTTAACATCCGTGCCGGAAAAATCCGGAGCTGTATCCATATGGGCAATAAAGCCGACTGTTCTGCATTTCTTTTCAACATTTGCCGGCATCCATGCATACACATAGCAATGTTCATCCAGCGTCACATTCTCCATAGCAAGATCCTTCAATTCTTTTTCCAGGATCTTTGCCAGGTCAAACTGCTTTCTGCTCGACGGTGTCTCTTCTTCATTGTTCGGATCCGATTGGGTATCTACCTTGCAATACCGGATCAATCTTTCTTCAGCGCTCATTTTCTTTTTCTGCCTCAATCTTTCCATCTTCCGAAATATTAGCTTCACAGAACGTACAGTCAAAAACCGAATCATTCGGACTGCATGCAAATAGGCTCACGGCTGTAATTCCTGTTTCATTAACATGAAATTCCCGCAGGTCCGTATAGCGTGTTCCCGCAAAGCTGTATTGGATCAGACATGCACCTGCCCGGTAGATGACACGGTAAAAGATCCTTCCCAATGCCGCCCCAACATCGCGCATGCTCATATCTCCGCCATCCTGGCAGAAAACATTCACGCCAAGCCGCAGATACTCCTCATCCTTCTTTTCTGTGCATACGATTGCCTTCTGCACGTCACCGTTATACAATATGAACCCACACTGGTCAAATGGTTTATCGTAGACGAATTCTGTACATAGAGTGAAAATAAAGTTTCCTTTCAGCGCTGTCTGTATCTCTGCACCCCGCTGATTTTCCTTGGCTTCGTGGCAGTAGGTATACGGCTGTGTTTCAATAGTCAGCCGATACGAATCGCATATATATAAGTGCGGCCGATGGACCCACTTCATTTTGGTAAAGTCTACGTTTCCCATTGCTTCTGTTTTCTCCCCCGTTCAGTCCATATCTATATGGACGATCTTTCCTATCTCCTGCAGATTATCTCCCAATTCATTGATCAAAGCGATCTTCGCATTCAGCGAGATCGGCGAATAAGCAATCGCATCATGGGCAGGATTGTCGCTCAGTCCTACCATGAAGCGGATGCCCGTTGATTTCAGCAATGCTTTGACCAGACAGGAAGCCCCATCTTCTTCTTTGCTGGTCAAGAGAGATTCCAAATACATCGGATCTGCTTTTGCTTTATTCAGATAGCGATTCACTTTCTGAAGCGTCAATACACCTTCGGTCACAAGATCGATGCCATCAATAAATCCCTTCGGCGGTACGTCAGCCGCACTGGATAGCATGCCATCGGTCTTCAGTTCTTTATTCAGTACGCGAGCCACAATTTCTGAGGTCGTGCCTCCGCAGCAGATCTTCAGTCCGCTGGCGCTCATCAATCTGTGCACCACCGCTTCGTCCTGATCTTTGCTGCTGGGCGGTCCTACCATGATGCGCGTCTCCGCTGCCGGTACAATGCATATCGCTGCAACAGTACTGTCATCTCCCGGTTCCCCGCCGTATAAATAATTCACATTTGCCAATAAGATCCGTGAGATCTCTCTCGCTGAATCATGAGGCCGTGTTTCCTGCAGCAGAAATTCTTCTACTTCTTTCTGGCCCCATCCAAAATTTAATGTCATGCCTACACCTGCATGCAGGACACCATCTGAAAAAGTAATGATATTGTCATACGGCTGTGCCGTAAAGTTTGATACATGCACATTTCGGCCGCTGACACTTACAGCAGATTCCTTCGGATGGAACAGATGTCCATTCCGGATAATGACACAGGTAGGATTATCGAACTGCGCTAAATAGGCACGCCCGTCATAAAAGATCTGAATGATTGTAAAGGTACTGTACGCTACGCCGCGCTCTTTGCAGGTAGGCAATGTTGCCGCAATTGTTTCAACCGCATCCTTCAATGGCATGCCGCGGAAGATCATTTCAGAAATGATCGTCGAGGTCAAGGTCGATAGAATATTCGCTTTGACGCCTGAGCCAAGTCCATCTGCTAAGACCATGACATAGCATTCCGCATTATGCTTTTCCATGACCCTGTCGCCGCAGAGCTCTTCTTTGTTCTTATTCAGTGAGCGCCAGAAAGAGTCAATGTGTATTCTTTCCGCTGTCATCTTCTTCTCCTGTAATTACCTGCTGAAGCTTGACCAGAGCGACCTTGGATTCAGCCGTCGTCTCTCCCAGCAGCGAAGCAATCTCCTGTACGGCCCGCATCTGATCATCCAATACTTTCTGCGTGACAGACATTGTTTCATCACGCATCTTCGTCATCATCTTTTCTTTGTATTCTTCTTCTGTGCGATCCATCAGGATCACAACGGTCAGATCATCATTGGTGATATGCACAATCGCATGTTCAAACAGTCTCTGATAAATATCATAGTAAGTACGCAGATACTGCGTCTTGGCCTGCTTCTGAGCAACGATCTCAGCCAGTTCAGGATTCGGCAGCACAGCATCCAACGGCATCCCGGTCGGATTCACCATTTCATAAGAAAGCAGTTTTCTTGCGGCTGGATTCATCTCGCGCACCTTCAGATCTGCATCAAAGACAATAATGCCATTCGGTGTATTTTCATTGACTACACTGGCCAAGGACTGCGCTCTTTCCAGAGCTTCCGGCATACAGATCTTCGGATCTGCTTTGCCATCCAATACCGCGATTGCCTTTAACCGACAGCTCTCATAGCCGCAGGCACCACAGTCATGGATCTTATCCGGAGAAGTCTTGCCCATGGCGATCATTTCTTCATCGATCTCTTCTTCGGTATGCTTCGGACGATAGATATTTTCTTCTGCCCATGAAGCATCCACATCTACATCCACTTTCCCCGGTGTGATCTTCTGCAGATCCATATTCTTGTGGATCCGTGAAGCACCGACCCATTCATTATGTGTAAAATGCGAAAGCAGAGGGCCGCCCATACAGGAGCCCTGACATGCATTTACTTCTACAAAGTATCCTTCCAGATGATCTTTGCGCATTGATTCCAACAGTGACTTCACTCTGGCAACACCATCCACAGCAATATACTTGTAATGTTCACTTGGTGCCAATGTCTGCAGGATTCCTCCGGCTATCGGATAGATCCGTGAGATCGATCCCTGGAAATCGATCCATTCATCTTTCTCATCATCTTTCAGATCAGCCTGGATCCAATCCAGGATCTCTTCCATCCCGATGCAGGCATCAATAGAACCAGTGAAGCGCTGGTCCTCAATTTCTTTATACTTTGCAATGCATGGTGAAAGGAAGACCACTTTTGCGTTCGGATACTTTTCTTTCAGCATTCTGCCATGCGCAATAAAAGGTGATACGACCGGTGCCATATAAGACACCAGATCCCCATATTCTTTTTCAATCAATGTATTGATTGATGGACAGGCAGTTGAAATGATATTTTTCATTTCCGCTTTTTCGATCAGATTCTCATACGCTTTTGACACGACCGCAGCACCTCTTGCGGTCTCTTCAATATGAGAAAAGCCTCTTCCTTTCAGGATCTTCTCCAAAGAAGAGAGCTTTGGCCATACGGCCGCAAAAGAAGGAGCCACAGAAAGAACAACTTCCTGTTTTTCATCCAGCCATTTCTGTACCTGAGCAAATTCGCTCAGCAGAGATTTTGCTTCATGCGGACACGCCACATAGCATCCGCCGCAGAGGATACATTCCTCTGCCGCAATGGAAGGCTCATTATGAACATATGTCATTGCACCGACTGGACATTCCCGAACACAGCGCATGCAGTTGTGACACTGTGCTTCTACCAGGCGAATATATTTTGATTTCATGTGTGTTTCAGTTTAAAGCAGCACTGATCTCATTCTTCAGCATCTCTTTGGCATTCTGCATGGTAACGCCTTGGAGCTGTTTCCCATTCACTCGGATCCCAAGTCCCCATTTGTTCTGGCAGGATTTCATACAGAAAGATCCTTTGATCTCCACCTGATCTTTCCAGCCATTTTCTTCAACCAATGCATTCAGGTCCTTTACAACTTGACTGCTTCCCTTTACGTAGCAGGCACTGCCAATACATATCTCTATGCTTACCATGATGTGTCCTCCGCACTTTACTTATGAATATGAATATCAAAGTCTTTTACTTTGAATAATTCCAGTGAATCATTGATTGTCTTCTGATCCATCTCTTTATTTTCTTTCATCATTCTGGCCCGTGCAATATTTGCATCCTGGACCGTACCAGGTCCCGCAATGCATCCGCCTTCACAGCACATTCCTTCCAGAATATCTGCATTGAACTTGCCGAACTTCATCAGCATCAATTGTTTCTTGCATTCGCTCGCACCATTGGCAGCCGCAAACGTAAATGGCTCATCGCCTCTTTCTTTGCATGCTTCGCTGACTGCTGCAGCTACACCGCCGCTGTGGGCAAAATTGCGTCCGTAATTGGATGGATAGTCTTCCGGATTATCCACTTTGACCTCTGCCGGCACAATGCCCTTGGCAGCGAACAATGCGACTGTTTCTTCAAAAGTCAGTACATAGTCGACCGGCGTCAGCTCGGACATTGCTTCCTGTTTCTTAGCAACGCATGGTCCGATAAAGACAATGCCATGATCCGGATGATCATGTTTCAGCTTCTTGGCCAGCGCCATCATCGGTGACAGAGCTGTGCTCTTGTTCTTGGCATACTGATCTGGGAAATGGATCCTCTCCATATTCACAAACCCTGGGCAGCAGGATGTTGTCATTGGAATGCCGGCTTCTTTATGTTCTTTCAGCTCAGCATACTCTGTATCCGCGACCATATCCGCACCAAGAGCCACTTCATAGCATTTTTCAAAGCCCAGCATCTCAATTGCTTTCATTGTCTGCGGCAGAGTTGCTTCTTCAAACTGTCCCTGGATCGATGGGGCAACAATTGCGTAGGCCGGTGCACCGATCTTCAGCAGCTGAACGACCGGAACGACCCAAGAGATATCTTCAATTGCACCGAATGGGCATGCATTCAGGCACAGACCGCAGTTGATGCACTTATTTGTATCAATGACCGAAATATTGTTCTCATCCCAGCTGATCGCATCAACAGGGCAGTGCGATTTGCATGGACGCTCCGTAATGACAATGGCATTGTATGGGCAGGCTCTTGCACAGGCACCGCATTCCTTGCACTTGGCGTAATCGATCTCCGCATGCTCTGAGCCCATATTCATTGCCCCAAAGCGGCAGGCAGCCATACAGCTCTTTGCCATGCACTTGCGGCAGTTATCTGTTACTCTGATCTTCTTGATCGTACATCCATCGCAGGCTGCGTCAATGACCTGAACGATCTGATGCGGATTGTACTCCGCCGCATCATTTGCCATCATGCCCATTGCTAAGCGTACTCTCTGCCTTAAGACTTCTCTTTCTTTATAAACACAGCAGCGGTATCTAGGCCCTCCCAATGTAACGAGCTTTCTTGCCCAAGCCTGGATCTCTTCTTCTTGCACGCCCTTTTCAGAGTATGCTTCCTTTGCTAGCTGTACCATGACATCGAACTTGAACGTCCGTGCATCATTTGAAAACATGTTTGCCATAATCTATATGTCCCCTTTCATTCTGGCTTCTTCAATGTACGAAAGGTATGCTCATACTGCATTCCATACTCAAGTTTCCGCATCATATCTGGATCTATGATCTCTGCTAAGATCATGCGCGCAAATTCCACTGTCGCGCCCATGCCCCTGGCGGTGATCACATTGCCGTCTTTCACTGCAAGTTCATTCTGATAGAGACCGCCATAGTCACCATCAAATTCAGGAAAGCAGGTATATTTCTTCCCCTGCAGGATCCCCAAATGTCCAAAGATCGAAGGTGCCGCGCAGATGGCACATGTCCATCTGCCTTCTTTGAAATGCTTTATCAGAGCATTTTTCAAAGAAGCACAGGCTTCCAGGTTCTTCGTGCCCCTCTTTCCTCCGGGCAGGATCAGAATATCATAGGCATCCAAATCTGTATCTGCATAGTTTCTGTCTGCCATTAATGTAATATTATGCGAAGTATGTACTGTAAGATCTGCATTCATAGAGATGGTATCGATATGGACTTTTGCCCGCCGGAACATGTCAATGGTAATCAGTCCCTCGGAGTCTTCAAAGCCATCTGCTAGGAATATTGCTGCTGACATAGGATCTCTCTTCATGATGCAAAAATTATATCATAAAACAGGGCTCAAAATCTTCCGCTTTCGGGCATTTTCATTCAAAAAGAGAAGCCTTCACGAGGCTTCCCTTCAATCCATCCATGTACATGTTCCGCTGCTGATACTTTTGCTTCTATGGGGACATGATGCTTTGCTTCAGCTGATTGTTATCATAACTGCTGCAGATTCAAATCCTTGATTCTCTGTCCCTTTCATGCATTGTTTCTGTCATTCTGCACCGTTTCATAAGTACTCTCTATGATATCAATTGTTTCTCGGTGCTGTCTCTCATGTGTCTCGCAGCTTCGTACATGGAGTGATGCCCTTGTTTTGTGCAGGCTCTCACCTGCGATCAGAAATTCCTGGTCCTTTCATTGGGAACCTCCTTCGGACACTTCTGTTTCTGAATGAAGATATTTATGATGATGTTCTGTGTCCTTTTTCTACCTATATGATAGCTGATGGATCAGAAAAGAACAGTCTAGGCAAAGGAATTTATATCTGCTAATATTAATATGTTGGGGATGGGTGCACCATCCTTTTTTATTTTGCTTTGTTCAGGATCCGGATGCCAAAGAACATGAGCACCGCACCAATGACCGTTGCAGCTAAGCCGATCAGCAGAACGCCATGCACGCTCATCACAGACAGCAGGATACCGCCGAAGAGACTTGCCAATAGGCCGCCGATCGTAGTGGCCGCATTGATTACTGTCTGGCCCTGATTGCGGTCCTGCGGAGCAACATGCTCTTCTGCAAAATAGACGGATGCCGGGATCAGGATCGCATAGGAGAACATCTGCAGGATCATGGCCGCATAATACACTGGCATACTTGGGGCAAAACAGATCAGGGCATGCTTCAGAACATAACAGACACTGGCAAAGATCATCAGTGTATTGACTTTGAATTTCTTTAAGATCAAAGCAAATAAGAACATCGTCGGCAATTCTGCCATGGCCTGAATAAAAATAGCATTGCCTTGGTCTGCTGTATTCCCGCCGATCTCCTTGATAACATCGATCATATATGTATTGATCATCATATGGCAGAAGAACAGCATGATCATGGCCGCAATGACCACCGTGATCTTCTTGTATTTACGGAAAAATTCGCGATAGGAGATCTGTGAACCTTCAGCATGATCCGCAGACACTTTCTTCGGATCCTTCATAGTCAGCAAACAAATGACCGTCAGCGTACCTGTGACGATCATATAATACGGAAAGATCCTGACGATCATTTCATCCGCGCCGCCCTGCCAAGCGACCAGACCGCCAATCACTGCCCCACCGACCGCATATGCAGCGGAGCCGATGCCGCGGCCAATGCCATAGTTGATCTTTTTTCCTTCCTGCTCATACGCAAAAGCAAGCGAATTGATAAATGGCATACCGGCTACCGTCAAGGCAAAACCGATCACACAGACTGCCAATAAGGCAAAAGATCCTTCCGGTATCACAAGCATGGCCGCATACAGAATGATAGCGATGATCAAAGTCGTCAGGATCAATTTCTTTTCATTCCACTTTTCAGAACGATCGATCACCGGTGCCGTGAATGTCTGCAGCAGAAGAGCTGCTACCGAGACCAATGTCAAGGTAATGCCGATGACAGATGTATCAAAATTGCTGTATTTCAGGAAATTATAGCCATAGCTTCCTGAACCGCATACAAGCATAAAATAGAAAGCATTGACCAGTGCATATTTCAGATTCAATTCAAAATTCTTATTCATACGTAAATCTCCCTAACCACAATTATATTATGTCCGTCTGCTTATTTCCTGTCTTTTCGCTTTTTGGAACATAAAAAGCCGGATCCTTTCGGAGGATCACAGCTTCTTCAAGTTCATTTCAAATCATTCAGATCATCGCCATTAGAAGCTATGACCTGCTTATACCAATAGAAAGAATCCTTGCGATATCTCTTCATTGTGCCAAGATCAAATTCATCACGATCAACATACACAAAGCCATATCTCTTTTTCATGCCTTCATGCGTTGAGATCAGATCAATAGCAGACCATGGGCAATAGCCCATCATTTCAACGCCATCGCTGACTGTCAGTTTCAGCTGTTCAATGTGCTGACGGAGATAATTGATCCGATACGCATCATGGATCCGCCCATCTTCATCAAGAGTATCATAAGCACCTAAGCCATTTTCTGTAATGATGATCGGCAGATGATAGCGGCTGTAGATCTCTCTCATTGTATTGCGGAAACCTACCGGATCGATCTCCCAATCAAATTCTGTGCGCGGCAGATATGGATTCTTAACGGAAGAAAACAGTCCTTCTGCTCCTGGCAGGACCGCCTGATCAGCCTTGCCCTGTTCTGCTTCTTCCTTCCATGCCCCGACTGTTGCAGTGGAATAATAGTTGCAGCCAAGGAAATCCGGATGTGCGGATGCCAATGCTTCTGCATCGCCTGGAGCAAAGACAGGCGCTGCATCATGTTCTTCTAAATATGCCCATACCAGATTGTTATATCGGCCATAGACAGCCATATCCAGATACAGCCAATTGCGGATCGCATTGAAGTTCTGTGAAGCAAGAACATCTTCCGGACGGCAGGATGCAGGATAGACTAAAGATATATTCGGAGCCGGTCCGATCTTTGCCTGCGGAAGCATCTGATGGCACAGTGCCATTGCCTTTGCCTGAGCTACCAGCATGTGATGATTCTGCTGATATGTCTCTTTCAGTACATTTTTGGTTCCGGCTGGGATCATCAATGTTCCAATGAGCGGTCCGACAAGCGTCAGCATATTCTGTTCATTGATCGTCAGCCAGTATTTGACACGATCGCCGAAGTTCTCAAACATCACTTTGGCAAAATTCAGGAACCACGCGACCGATTCCGGATTTGACCAGCTTCCTCGTTTGTCCAAAGCAGCCGGCATATCGAAGTGGAACATCGTGACCAGCGGTTCAATATGATACTTCAGGCATTCATCGATCAGATGATTGTAATATGCAATGCCCTGCGGGTTCACAGCCCCTGTGCCTTCCGGCAGGATCCGCGACCATGAGATTGAAAAACGATATGTCTTCAGTCCCATTTCTGCGAATAAAGCAATGTCCTCCTTGTAGTGATGATACTCATCCGCACAGACCTTCAGATCAGAAGTTCCTTCCGGTACCTGCTTGATATCCTGGCAGGATGGACCTTTGCCATCTTCCAAAGAAGCTCCTTCGACCTGATACGCAGATGTACTTGCACCCCAGAGAAAATTCTCCGGCAATTCTTTCAAGTTCTTATGCAGCATTGCAATGCCTCCCTCTTTCCTAACAGCAGTATCTTCTCATATCCGAAGCAGTTTATTGTTCCAGATTTGCGAACAGCTGTTTTAAAAGATCGCTGATGTCTTCTTTTACGGTCCTGAAGTTCCCCTGCAGAATATCGGAAGTTCCCCCGCCTGCTCCATGCAGGCTTTCATTCAGCAACTTGCTGTACTTCTTCAGATCCACCTGATGCGATACCAGGACATACCCATATGCATTCTCTCTGCCGCTTAGCACCGCGGCAACGCGGCAGTTCTTTTTTTCTGTCAGTGCAATCGCCAGTGCCCGCATGGTCTCACGATCCAAATCTTTTTCAAAGACCATTGCCAATGGCAGATCTGCCGCATATTCCTGCAGCTGGTACGTCATCAGATCTTTCTGCAGAGCCCCGATCTGATACCGCTGTTCGCTCAGCTTCTGCATCAGTTCTTTCACTGCTGCACCGGTCTTTTTCATTTCACTGGAAAGCAGCACTGAGATCTCATGATCCTGATCAAAGATCTCCTGATCATACTGCAGTGCTCTGCGGCCAGCCAGCATCTGCACTCTTGTTCCCTGCTTATGCTTTTCACAGGAAAGGATGCGGATCATCCCAATCTCTCCCGTTGAAGCAGTGTGTGTACCGCAGCAGGCACAGACGTCACCATCTGGGATCGTAACGATCCGCACTCTGCCATGCAGTTCTTTCTTAGAACGATAGGACAGCGACTGCAGTTCATCATGCGTTGGATACGATATTTCAATCGGCTCATTCTGCCAGATCACTTCATTGGCCCGCACTTCGATCAAACGCATTTCATCAAAAGACAGACTGCCATTGAAATCGATCTGGATCGTTTCTCCCATATGAAAGCCAACATTGTCAAACCCATATTTTCGAAAGATCAGACCGGATACCAAGTGTTCACCCGAATGTTCCTGCATATGATCAAAGCGCCGCTGCCAATTCAGAATGCCATGCACTTTCCTGCCGACTGCCAATGGGGCATCTGCGCAATGTACAATAGCACCATCCCTGCGCTGTACATTCTCAATATTGATCTGGTCCAATGTACCGGTATCGCACGGCTGTCCCCCGCCCTCTGGATAGAAAGCAGTATCGCTCAGTACAATCTCATAATGATCCTGCACATGCGTGCATCCGATCACTTCTGCATCAAATTCTCTTGTATACGGTTCGCGATAAAACAGTTCATTCATTTCTTCCATCATCATTCTCCTGCATCTTTATCTGCACCTATTCTAATGCAGAGCATGCTTTCAGCCAAGAATACTGAATGCAATCATGCACTGTGCTAAATAATAAAGGATCAGCAGCACAGCATGGAACCAGACGATCTTTTTGATGCCAAAATAATCATAGACAAGCATATGATCGCTCACAGCAAACAGCAGTGTGCCAAGTGCCATCCATGCACTGCCAATGCCAGAAGCCCACAGTTCCGCTGCTAAAAAGCAGGAAAGATCCAAAACAAGCAGATACAGGACACCGGTCACTTTGACGTCAGCCGGCGGAAAAACTACCTTGAACATCTGATGTATGATCATGCCGCCAAAGGCACAGCCAGCCAGCGCATACAGCACAAGCATCCACTGTCCGCTCTGCGCAATATAGATCATGCTGCGAGCAATATAGAACAGATGTCCGATAAAGAAAGCACTGCATCCCAGCATAAATGATTTTTTCTGCAGAGCAGGAAAGACCATATCTGCATCAAGAAAGAAGTCTCCGATCACGCCTAAGCAAAGACCGATAACAATCAGCCAGCTCAGAAAATGATCCTGATAGTTCAGCGTGCAGAACAGACCGATGCATAAAAACAGCAGAGAAGAAACAGTCTTAAAGAACAGCACTCTTTTATACTGTGCTTTATAAAAACTGATGATGAAAATAATATCTAAAATGATCCCTATGATGAATATGCCAAAGATGATCTTCATATGATTTCTCCACAGTACTGATATCTACAGTGTAGCATAAACCACCTTTAAGAACGTGCTATACCACTTTTCATTATCATATTCGATAAACTGTCATCTTCATGTTAAGATACCCTCGTCAGGAGGGAACATGCAGTTAAGAGAACAATTAAATAAAACAGATTATGAAAAGATTGCAGCACTTTACGTGTCTGCGTTTCCAAAAGAAGAAAGACTGCCTTTTGCAGTACTGAAGAAAAAAGCAGAGAACAAAAAAGGATCTTTCCTCATCATTGAGGAAGGACCGCAGTTCATTGGTTTTATGCATATTTCTGAAGGAACGTCTCTGGTGTATTTAGCCTTCTTTGCGATTGATGAAGCATGTCGTGAGAAACACTATGGGAGCACTGCATTGCAGATGCTGAAAGAAAGATATCCCAAGAAAATAATATTGATCGCCAGAGAGGCTTTGGATCCGATCGCGGAGAACTATGGGCAGCGTGTACGCCGCTATGGCTTCTATCTGCGCAATGGTTTTCAGGATATTCCATATACGATTCATGAGTGCAGTATCGCATATGATGCGATGAGCACTTCCGCAGATACTGTTCCAGAGCAGTATCTGGAAGCCATTCATGCATGGGCGGACCCAATAACTTTCAAAACAATAGGATTTGCCATGAAAAAAAGGAATGCAGACTGATCTGCATCCTTTTTTGATTTAGATAAAGAAATACTTGGCAATAAACAAGACAGCCAATACATACATCAGCGGCGAAGTCTCATCTGTCTTCTTCATGATCAGATGCAGAACGACCCAAGTGATGACACCTAAAGAGATACCTTCGGAGATAGAATAAGCAAAGCCCATCATAGTGATGGCAACAAAGCAAGGGACAGCATCGATCAGATTTGTCCAATTGATCTTTGATACCTGCTGCATCATCAGGAAACCGACAACAATCAGTGCAGGTGCCGTTGCGAAGGAAGGTACCGTCAGGAATAATGGTGATAGGAACAGAGCCAGGATAAACAGCAGACCGACAGTGCAGCTTGTCAATCCAGTGCGGCCGCCTTCAGAAATACCGGCAGAAGATTCAACGTATGTGGTAATGGTAGAAGTACCGCAGCATGCGCCAACGACAGTACCGACAGAGTCAGCTAATAAGATGCCCTTGATCTGCGGCAGTTTGCCGTTCTCATCCAGCATATCGACTTTGGAAGCACAGCCAATAACCGTTCCTAATGTATCAAATACATCAACGAACAGGAACGAGAACATCATAACAAAGAAGTCCAGAGGATGTTCCGCAATAAAGCCGAAGTCGAACTTGAAGAATGTCGGTGCCATAGACGCTGGCATGGAGAAGATCGCATGCGGAATAACAGAATAGAAGCCTGCTTCTGCATTCGGTACATAAAGACCTGTCAGTTCGCAGACAATGCCAAGTACCCAAGTGATCAGGATGCCCCAGAGCATATATCCCTTAACGCCCTTCATCATTAACAATGCAATGATGATAACACCGAGCAATGCTAAGATGACGGTGATGCCCTGCGTGTTGAAAGAACCGGCAGCGAAGGCATTCTTCATCGTAAATAAGCCGACCAATGTCGATTCATTGTTGACAATGATGTGTGCATCCTGCAGACCGATGAAAGTAATGAATAAGCCGATACCTACAGATACGGCAATTTTCAGCTGACCAGGAATGGCGTTGAAGATTGCTTCTCTGACGTTAGTCAAAGATAATACGATGAAGATGATGCCTTCGATCAATACAGCAGTCAATGCTGCCTGCCATGAATATCCCATGGCACCGCAGATCGTGTAGGCAAAGTAGGCATTTAAGCCCAAGCCTGCAGACAGTGCAAATGGTTTATTGGAAAAAGCAGCCATTGCAAAGCAGGCAATTGCGGAAGCAACTGCTGTCGCTGTCAATACAGAACCTGCGTCCATGCCGGATGCACTCAGAATACTTGGGTTGACGGCTAAGATGTAGACCATGGTCATGAAGGTTGTCAGACCGGCGACTAATTCGGTACGAGCAGATGTTTTGTTCTCTTTCAGTTTAAAAAGCTTTTCTAACATATCTATCCCTCTTTCTTTCCTCATCATCGTAAATAGTAAAAGACCTTCTGCGTACTATCCCATATCGCTGAAGGTCTCGCTTAAAAGATTCGTCGTAGTCCCGTTATTAAGGTAACAGGGTAGAGACACTTTCGCCAATCCGAAAGCATATACGATATGAAGGATGTTCCTATTATACCCTACAGATCCGGATTCTCTTCAATGAATTTCACAAATTTCTGCGTATTTTCCCCTTAGGAATAACTGTAAGGGCTTTCCTCTTCCGCATTTTTTTCATCTGCCCTGCAGTCCGGATAGACCTCAGTATATGTTGCCGTTAAATCGCCTCTTCTTCTGACCCATATGCCAAGATGATCTTGCTCTGTCTGTGTCTCATCCAGAATAGCATCGATAATCTGCGATCCGCTGAAGGTCTGAAAGATGTCTTTCAGCAGCAGAGGATCTTCCCTGATCACCTGACAGAAGCATGCTGAGGGATCTCCTTCTTTCTGCCTCATCCTTTCCTTGATCCATGCGATCAATTCCTGTTTATCCTCGTTCATTCTTTTTCCTCCCTACCTTTATATTCACAGCAGATCTCATCATTCCCTTCATTGTTATATATGATTGGTATACCATTCCCTAGGAAATATAAAAAAAAGAACTCTCCGAAGAGAGTCCTCTATTTGAACCAATCAGTCTGCTACGTAAGGCAGCAAAGCCATCTGACGAGCGCGCTTGATAGCGACTGCCAGCATTCTCTGATACTTCGCACGAGTTCCTGTTACACGTCTTGGCGTGATCTTGCCATTGGCGCTGATAAACTTTCTGAGGAGCTCAACATCTTTATAGTCGATCGTCTTGATGTTATTTTTTGTGAAGTAGCAGACCTTTTTACGGCCCATTCTCTGTTTTCTGAATGCCATGTCTGTTCTCCTTTTTTAGAATGGCAGATCATCACTGGAAATATCCAAGGATGACGCTGCACCATAATCTTCATTGCTTCCGCTGCCGGTATTCTGTGCTGGCTGCGGCTGTGCATAGGAAGGCTGCTGGAAACTTGTTTCCTGCTGAGCTCTCTGCTGAGAGGAGCTCTTGCTTTCCAATAAGTTCGCATTGTCACATACAACTTCTGTTACATAATGACGATTGCCCTGTGCATCATCATAGGTACGTGTCTGAAGTCTTCCATCCACTCCTACAAGTGCACCTTTCTTAGCATATGTGCCAAGGAAGTCAGCTGTCTGCCGCCATGCAACACAGTTGATAAAATCTGCGGTCGGCTGATTGCTGTTTGGATCCTGGGAACGCGAGACTCTGCGGTCTACTGCTACCGTAAAGGAAGCAACGGACAGCTGGCTCTGCGTCTTGCGGATCTCAACATCTTTCGTAAGCCTTCCAACCAAAACAACGCGATTGATCATTACTTAGCCTCCTGAACTGGAGCTTCGTCTTTTGTGATCATGAAACGGACAACATTAGTATTCAGACCTAATAAACGATCAAATTCCTTAACGCATGCGTTGTCGGCTTCAAAAGCACTGACTACATAGTAGCCTTTTGTCATATCATCAATACGGTATGCGAAATCTCTCATACCCCATTCATCTGTCTTGTTGACCTTACCGCCATTCTTTGTGACGATACTGGAGACGGATTCGATGAGCGCTGCTCTCTTATCGTCTTCAACAGATGCGTTGATGATGTACATGACTTCATACTTCTTCATTTTGTACACCTCCTTCTGGACTAACGGCCATTTCTGGCAAGGAGTGGTCTAACCACTCGCCTGAAGATAATACCAGTTTTTAGCATGATTGTAAACAAATACTTGACTTTACCGGGCAAAGGCACGGTCCATTTTTTTCATCATAATGACGGCGAACACGGCAGTGCATAATTCCGTGATCGGCATTGCCCACCATAAAGCATTGCCATTGAAGAGCACCGGCAGGATCAGGATCAGGATCCCGCTGATCACCGCTCCGCGCAGGAAAGAAACCGTCAAAGAGACCATCGGCTTCAAGGCTGACTGAAAATAATAGGTGGCATAAATATTCAGCGGCAGGAACAGGAAAGACAGACAGTAGCATCGCATAATGGAAGGTGCAATCTGAAGCATTGAATCCGTTGGGCTCATGAACAGCTTCACAAAGCCGTTCGGAAAGGCCAGGGTCAGGAAGATCCATATTGCACTGATGATTGCAATCGTAAGAAGATTGTATTTCAGAAGCTGATGGATACGGTCCTTCTGTCCCGCCGCAAAGTTCACCGAAAGCAAAGGCTGCGATGCCTGACCGACACCATAGGCACAGCATTGTACAAAGGTACTGAGATTGACAATGATGCCATATACAGCAAGCGCATCCGCATTCAGATACCGCATGATCTGACGATTGAACAGCATGGTGATAAAGCCCATTGCAATATCAATAAAGAAGGTTGAGAAGCCGGTCGAAATGATCCGCCGGCATGTTTCGAAAAGATGAGCTGGCCGCACCAGATGAAGCGTATGTTCTTCATGCGTGAAATGTGTCAGCATCACCAATACAGATACAGCCGCACTGCCGACCGTTGCATACGCAGCACCAAGAATGCCAAGATTGCATGGGAAGACAAGAATATAATCGCCGAAGACATTGACGATGCCGCCCAGCATGACAGCTTTGGTCGCTAAGGATGGCGCACCGGCATTGCGCAGGAAAGAAGCCAAGAACTGCGTGAAAAGAAAGATCGGGGCTGTATACCTTACCGGCATCAGATATTTTTGGGCCAAAGAAAGCAACTCTTCGCTGGCACCGAACATCTTTAAGAGCGGTATTTCATAAATATTCAGGGCCGCCCATAGGATCAGGCTGAATAAAATTGTCAGCAGAAAAGCTGCAGTAAAGCATTCATTCTGCTCCTGTCTGCTCTTGCCTTTTCCTCTGGCTGCGCTGAAGAGCACCGATCCGCCGATGCCCGCCAGCAGGCCGAAGCTGTAAAGAATGTTCCAGATTGGCGCAATGATGGCCATGGCTGCTTATCCTGATG
>JAAYWN010000019.1 GCA_012516665.1 Erysipelotrichaceae bacterium | reverse complement strand
TCGACACGTCCAGTAGCAACTGTGCCACGGCCAGTGATCGTGAAGACATCTTCAATTGCCATTAAGAATGGTTTATCGAATTCATGAACTGGAGCTGGGATATAAGAGTCAACAGCATCAAGCAGTTCCTTGATAGCTGGTGTCCACTTAGGATCGCCTTCCAGAGCCTTCAGAGCAGAACCGCGGATAATAGGAGCATTGTCTCCATCAAATCCATATTCTGTTAGAAGTTCACGTACTTCCATCTCGACAAGATCGATCAATTCAGGATCGTCGACCATGTCGCACTTGTTCAGGAAGACAACAATCTTAGGTACGCCTACCTGACGGGACAGCAGGATGTGCTCACGTGTCTGAGGCATTGGTCCATCAGTTGCTGCGACGACGAGGATTGCTCCATCCATCTGCGCTGCACCTGTGATCATGTTCTTGACATAGTCAGCGTGCCCTGGGCAGTCGACATGTGCATAATGTCTCTTGTTTGTCTGATACTCAACGTGTGCTGTGTTGATCGTGATACCACGTTCTCTCTCTTCTGGAGCTCCGTCAATTGCATCATATGCTTCAAACGCAGCCTTACCATCTTCTGGATGGGTCGAAAGATACTTAGTGATTGCCGCTGTCAGAGTTGTCTTGCCATGGTCAACGTGTCCGATTGTACCAATGTTTACATGCTCTAAGCTACGGTCAAAATGTTGTTTTGCCATATTGGTCTTTTTTTCCTCCTGGTTATTTACCTTTTCAGTCTGTTCTCATTCTACTTGAATCAGAACATCTTTGCAATAAGTTCGTGTTGCAAAATCAACGATTATTACTCACCTTTTACAGAGTTCTTCTCGATGATTTCCTTCGCAATGTTCTTTGGAACTTCTTCATAGTGATCCATCTGCATTGTGAAGATTCCACGTCCCTGTGTGAAGCCACGCAGGTCAGTGACATAGCCAAACATCTCAGCCAGAGGTACGAACGCCTTGACCTTGATCGCATTGCCTGTTTCTTCCTGTTCACGGATCTGTCCACGTCTCTTGGTGACATCTCCCATGACAGCGCCTAAGTACTCAGACGGTGCTGTAATATCGACCGCCATGATCGGCTCCAGGATCGTTGGGCTGCACTTCTTAGCAGCTTCTCTCAATGCGAGGGAAGCAGCGATCTTATATGCCTGTTCGGATGAATCGACATCATGGTAAGAACCGTCAAACAGTTCTGCTCTGATATCAACGACCGGATATCCGGCAACAAGACCATTTGGAAGAGCTTCTTCCAGACCCTGCTGTGTAGGCTTGATGAATTCCTTAGGAATTGATCCGCCGACTGTCTTATCTTCAAACTCAAATCCCTTGCCTGGGTTCGGGATGAATCTGATCCATACATCACCATACTGACCATGTCCGCCAGACTGTCTGATGAAACGACCTTCAACTTCAGCCTGTGCTTTGATTGTTTCACGGTAGGCAACCTGCGGTGCACCCGCTGTTGCTTCAACCTTGAATTCTCTTCTCATACGGTCAAGGATGATATCCAGCTGAAGTTCACCGACACCGGCAATGATTGTCTGGCCTGTTTCTTCATCTGTATATGTCTTGAAGGTTGGATCTTCTTCCGCAAGCTTCTGCAGAGCAACATCCATCTTCTGAGAATCTGCCTTTGTCTTTGGCTCTACTGACATCTGGATAACTGGATCTGGGAATACCATCTGCATCAGTTCGATCGGATGATCTTCATCGCAGAGCGTATCAGATGTAGCTGTATACTTCAGACCGACAGCACCAGCAATATCACCTGTATAAACATCAGTAATATCAGCTCTGTGGTTTGCATGCATACGGACCAAACGGCCCAGTCTTTCTCTCTTGCCCTTTGTTGCATTCAGTACGTAAGAACCAGCTGAAGCATGTCCAGAATAAACTCTGAAATATGTCAGACGTCCTACGAATGGATCAGTTGCGATCTTGAATGCTAAAGCAGAGAATGGCTGATCATCGCTAGGATGACGTACTTCTGGGGTGCCATCATCCAAATGTCCATTGATAGCTGGAACATCGGTAGGAGCTGGCAGATAATCCACAACCGCATCCAGCAGCATCTGAACACCCTTGTTCTTATATGCGGAACCGCACAGAACTGGGAAGAATTCAGAAGTCAGGACACCGGCACGGATTGCTCTCTTGATCTCTTCGACCGTAGGCTCTTCGCCTTCCAGGACCTTCATCATGACATCATCGTCATAATCAGCAATTGCCTCGAGCATAGTTGCTCTCTTTGCCTTTGCTTCTTCTACGAACTGGTCTTCAATCTCTTCAACATGGATATCTGTACCCAGATCGTTTTCATACATTTCCTGTTTCATTGTAACAAGATCGATGATCCCGCGGAATGAACTTTCAGCACCGATTGGCATCTGGATAGCAGCTGCCTTGGCACCTAAGCGATCGCCGATAGAAGCGACACTCATATTGAAGTCAGCTCCGGTAGCGTCCATCTTATTTGAGAAGACAATACGCGGAACATGATATTCACTGGCCTGTCTCCAGACAGTTTCTGTCTGCGGCTCAACTCCAGCCTTGGAGTCGAGTACCGTGACCGCACCATCAAGGACACGCAGAGAACGTTCAACTTCAGCAGTGAAGTCGACGTGCCCCGGAGTATCGATAATATTGATCTGGCAGTCCTTCCAATGGCATGTAGTAGCAGCAGAAGTGATCGTGATTCCACGTTCCTGTTCCTGCGCCATCCAGTCCATCTGGGAAGCACCGTCATGAGTCTCACCGATCTTATAAATCTTACCTGTGTAATACAGAATACGCTCTGTTGTTGTGGTCTTGCCTGCATCAATATGAGCCATGATTCCGATATTACGAATCTTGTCTAATGGGAACTCCCTTGGCATTTATAACTCCTTCCTATATTAGAAACGATAGTGAGCAAACGCCTTGTTTGCCTCAGCCATCTTATGTACATCTTCCTTCTTCTTTACAGAAGCGCCTGTACCATTGGCAGCGTCCATGATCTCATTTGCCAGTCTTTCTTCCATCGTGCTTTCATGACGGAGCCTAGCATAGCTGACGATCCAGCGCAGTCCTAATGTTAACTTTCTTTCCGCAGATACTTCGACTGGGACCTGTAAGTTTGCTCCGCCTACACGTCTCACCTTCAGCTCCAGCTGCGGCATTACATTTCCAAGAGCCTTTTCAAATACTTCCATTGGGCTCTGGTTTGTTTTCTTCTCAATAGCAGCAAATGCATCGTACAGAATTGTCTGAGCGGTTCCGCGCTTGCCATCGATCATGATCTTATTGATCAGTTTTGTGACGAGCTTTGAATTGTAGATTGGATCCGGCAGTACTTCACGCTTTGCTATATAACCTTTTCTTGGCATGTTCTATCTTCCCCTCTCTCACTTGCTCTTCGGCTTCTTTGCACCATACAAAGAACGCGACTGATTTCTGTCAGCGACACCAGCACAGTCCAATGTACCGCGGATAATGTGGTAACGGACACCTGGAAGGTCCTTGACACGGCCGCCTCTGATCATAACGACGGAGTGCTCCTGCAGGTTATGGCCTACGCCTGGGATGTATGCTGTTACTTCGAGCCCATTGGATAAACGGACACGTGCATACTTACGCAGAGCAGAGTTTGGCTTCTTAGGTGTCATTGTTCCGACACGTGTGCAGACGCCTCTCTTCTGTGGGCTGTCAAGCTTTGTTGCATGGTTCTGAAGTGTGTTAAAGCCTCTGTTCAATGCAGGGGACTTTGACTTGTAAACTTTATCAGTACGGCCTTTGCGTACTAACTGGTTTATTGTTGGCATTGTAATCTCCTCTCACTTTATGCACACATTACCAAGTGTGCCTTCTCTTAGACTAAATATAAGTCTCTCAAAGAGACTATTTTCGCTAAGCGTTTATAATCTTAGCTTTACCATGCGCAGATGTCAATGATTTTCAGAAATTATTTTTGTCCACGTATCCGTGCGTGTCAAATAATCAATTTTGGCTGAACCACCAGTTTTTCCATACTTTATCCTTTTTACTTTTCAGTGTTCGGTCTCCCCAGCAGACTGTTCACAGAACTTTCAGAAAAACAGGCCATCTGTCAATGGCAATCCCTTTCATTTTAAAAACATGTCATATATAATGAAACGAGATTTCAGGAGGTACTATGAGCAAGAATAATAAAGTATGCGATTTTTGTCTTAGCGAAGCAAGCGGAATGTTCAGCCGTCACGAAAAAACTGCTGACGGGCACTATATATGCAAGAACTGCAAAGCCATCATTCAAAGTTATGGACTGCCAGTGAAGTATGGTCTGTTCCAGACCTTGGTGACCGCGCAGCCGAACATGAAAGATATGATCATGGACACTTGGCTGGAGAATCATAAAGCAGCTGACGCCTTAGCAAAGTTCTATCCTCTCCCGCAGATCCTTCTTCACGATGGAGAGCATTGCTTAAATGCAGTCAAAGCAGTCTATAACGTCAAGAAAGAATCGGTTCCGCAGGAATTTGCGGTCAAGAGCATAGCAGACATTCGGAAAGGGACCATTCAGAACATTGAAGATTCACCGGAAAGATCAGGATCAGAAAAGATCGAAGGCATGCTGTATGAAACTGAAGCAGCCCTCTATTTTTTATCGGATAAGATCGTCAATGTCCATCGCTTAGGCTATGTAAAGCGGAACACCAAGGATAATGACCATATTGTGATCCAGACACCTTCCAAGAAGTTCACCTATGCCGTTCCGCATTCCGATCTGTTCTTTATGAGAGAAAGGTTCTTCCAGAAGGTCAACGCTGTACTGAGCAATAAGCGTCAGCATCTGATCTATATCTCTGATGACAATCAGCTGACCGTAACACCTGGCATCTATGATATTCCGCGCACCCTGAAACCTGGCATCTACAAAGTCAAAGCAATCAATGATGCCGGTCTCCATGTCAAAGATGCATTGGGACACGTCAAAGATTATTATGAGAATGAAGAATCGATCGATCTCAGCGCCGGCGGTACATTGGAATGCACTGGCGAATACAAGCTTGAGTGGGTAGGCAGTAAAAAGCAATAAAACAGCTTAGCTCTGAATTGATGAGCTAAGCTTTTTTAATGATAGATCCACCCCTTTGGATACTTGTTCTTGAATACATGATGCGTGATCTTAGCAAACCCAAGAGGCTGATGATCAGTACAGACTAAAACATATCCATCCTTCACCGTCTGATCGGAGATATCCAATGTTTCTCCTTTCAGATAGCGGATCGTTCTTTCATCTTCTGCTGAAAAGTTCAATACACTGTCGCAATCCTTCTCTTTTAAAGCCATGGCCAATGCCCCATCAAATTCAAAGCGGTCTTTCTTTTCTTCGCCAAGAAGCAGCCCCGAGCGCAGAATGCGAAGTCCGTGTGTATTGACCCCGCATGCAGGTACAAAAAGATGTTTATCCTGCATGATCTCTTCTTTGCCATATGGCAGTTCTATATGGAACGGTGCATGCTGGCAGATCATGGAAGGCAGATCATCATTTGCTTTCTTCTCTGTTCCTTTCTGCAGCAGACAGACAAAGTGTCCTTCGCCATGGACCCGATGCGGAAATAATTTTGTACCATATGCATTCTGTACAAAGCCCTCTGCTTTCCTGATCGGCAGAACATGCAGCGATGGTTCCAGTGAGCATGCATACTGAATGATCTCTTCATCTTCCTGCACAGAAAAAGTACATGTTGAGTAGACCATTGTGCCGCCATCTTTCAGCATGGCCAAGCAGCTCTTAACAATCTCTTTCTGGATCGGCACATAATAGGCGGAACCCTTATCCACCCACGATCTGATCAGAGAATTCTCTTTGCGGAACATGCCTTCTCCAGAGCACGGTGCATCGATCAGGATCCTATCAAAATAGTGCGGAAAATATTCTTTCAGCTTCTGCGGATCTTCCGCCATGACAAAAGCATTGGCAATACCGAATCGTTCTATATTTCTTAACAATGCATGGCTGCGCGATACACTGATGTCATTGGCAAACAAGAGACCTGTACCAGCCAGTTTGGTGCCAAGTTCCGTGCTCTTTCCGCCAGGTGCCGCGCAGACATCCAGCACCCGATCATTCTTTTCAATAGGCAGAACTGAAGCTGGCAGCATCGCACTTGGCTCCTGGATATAGTAGAGACCGGCATAGTAATATGGATGTTTTGATACCGGATCTGTATTTCTATAATAAAAGCCATTCTCGCACCAAGGCACAGGTTCCAGCGGATACGGAAACGATGCCAAAAAATCTGATACAGAGATCTTATTCGTATTGATGCGCAGTCCATGAAAGCATGACTGTTCAAAAGAAACTTCATAGGAAGCATATTCATCGTGAAGCAGTTCCTTCATTTCTTGGCGATACGATTCCGGCAATTCTATCATAGTGCTCCATCTCCATTAAGCTTCTTCTCAGCTAAGATCACACAGTCAGCGGCATTGCTCGCCGTCTCTTTCACTTTCATAAAGCCATTTTTCAGCCAGAAATGCTCTGCCTGCGGATTTCCCTTTACCCATGCCAGCTGGATCCTGACAGCGCCGATATTTTTTAAGTATGTGCACAGTTCATTCACTAAAGCAGAGCCTGCCCCATTTCCCTGCCTGTCTTCTGCAAGCATGAAAAAGCCGATAAAAACAGTTCCCATGTCAGGATAGTCAGCAATCAGATCCATTACAGCTATCAATTTCTGCTGATCATAGAAGCCAGCAAAATATTTATCTTTTTCTGTCTTTCCCTCTGGCAGTGCATGCATGTCTTCGCTGACCATTGCTTTCGATGCTGAAGGCGGGCAGTATTGGAAATACAGCGGATTGCCTTGGTACAGCTGATAAATGCTCTGAATATCATCTTCCTTCAGCTTTCGTGCCTGATATGTCAAAGAAAGCTGTTCTATGTCTATCTTCATCGTGTTTCCTCGCATATTCAGTGTAAAGATGAAATGAACAGTGTCAACTGTTCCGGATGCACTGAATGAAACAAAATACCAAAATGAACATGCATCAATTCATAATGCATGCTATGTATTGATATTTGTTTCACAAGTACTAGCATGTTCCATATCAGCTGTCACAGCTGGATTCTTTTGGCTGCACTGCAGTCAGGGAATAAAGGAGGAAAGAATGAAGAACAGAATCAAAGCAGGGATCGCGGCACTGTCAGCGATCTCTATGCTGCTGGTCGGATGCTCTGCAGGAACATCAAAGGCAGCAGCCATGAAAGATGGCACGTATGACGGTGAAGCACAGGGACACAATGGAAAACTGAAAGTATCTGTCACTATTGCTTCCGGCAAGATCAGCGATGTGAAGGTCACAGATAACATTGAAACGACCGGTGTCTGTGAGAACGCCATTGCCAATGTGCCGGCCGAGATCGTCAAGAACAATTCTGTATCAGTTGATGCAACTACGGGTGCAACCGTAACTTCCAGTGCGATCCGCTTAGCTGTGCAGAATGCCATTGAATCCAATGGCGGAAACATTGATGCATACAAAGCCAATGCTGAGACAAAAAAGAATGATGATCAGACATTGGATTGCGATGTAGTCGTCATTGGTGCCGGCGGCGGCGGTATGACAGCAGCAGTCAGAGCAGCTGAAGATGGTGCCAAGGTCATTCTGATTGAAAAGAATGGACAGATTGGCGGAGACACAGTGCTCAATGCTGGCACATTGATTGCTACAGGATCCAAGTTCCAGAAAGAAAAGTTAAATGAAACAAATGATTCACCAGAACTTGCGTATTCCGATATCATGAAAGTCGGTCTGAATGCCAATGATCCAGAGATGGTCAAGATGATCACCGAATCAATCGGTGAAACGGTCGATTGGCTGGTCGATGATATGAAGGTCCCTTATGACGCTGCAGCTACGCAGTATCCTGATCACAGTGCCAACAGGCAGATCGGTGTTGTCGGCAGATCGCCTGTCTTCTTTACGACAATGGCAGCCAACTTTGAAGCATTAAGCGGAACGACCATGCTGGAGACAAAAGCAGATACGCTGCTGACTGATAAGGATGGCAATATTTCCGGTGTCAAAGCAACAGATAAGACCGGAGCCACAGTCACCATCAACGCGAAATCAACCGTTTTAGCAACTGGCGGATATGGTGCCAACAGCAAGCTCCTGCCGACAACGCTTGGCGGATATATGTTTTATGGAAGAAGCACTGATATGGGCGATGGCCTGACCATGGGTGAAGCCGTCGGTGCAAACACGATCAATCTTGACTGCGTCAAGGTATATCCTCAGGGCATTGAGACGATGACTGGCAGAGCCCTTGCTGCTACCGCTTCTTCTACTGCTGCCACAAAGGGACATGGAGCTATCTACGTCAATACAAAAGGACAGCGTGTCGTCAAAGAAACAGGTACTTTAGCAGACATTACCAATGCAACAGTTGCTCAAAGCGATAAGATCTTATATCTTCTGATGGATGAAGATGCCTATAAGACTTATGTTGCAAAGAGCTTAGAAGACAAACTGGTCAGTTCTGAAGATGATATCAATAAATGGTATGACATTAAGAATGATGACAAGCCTGTCATCACAAAGGGAACAGACCTTACTGCCATGGCAAAAACAATGGGCATCGATGCGGATGCTCTGAAAGCAACAGTCGCTCAGTATAACAGCGACTGTGCATCCGGCACAGATACACAATTCCAGAAAGAGTCTCCCGTTGCCGTTAAAGACGGCGGCACCTACTATCTTGTTGAACAGAGGCCTCGTTTCTGCACAACACTCGGCGGGCTGAAAGCAGATTCTTCCATCGCTATTGTAGATGCGAATGGAAAGGCCATCGGCAATCTGTATGGCGCAGGAAGTGTTGTCGGCGGCGGCAACGGCAAAGATTCTATGACTGCCATGATGAACTCCTGGGCTATCGGTTCCGGCCGCGTTGCCGGTGATTCAGCCGCAAAACATGCATTAGGCAAATAAGCTCTATATGAAAAGGCACTCAGCATTTCTGCTGAATGTCTTTTTTATGCATTATTTGAAGTAATCAACAGCACCCCGGAAGATGAATTCCTGTGTTTTCAGATTGGGGATATTGCGATAGAGATCTCGTCCGCTTCTTTCAGAATGGCCCATCTTGCCAAGAATTCTTCCATCGGGAGAAAGAATTGCTTCCACTGCATTGTATGAATTATTTGGATTGAAGCGTATATTATCTGTCGGTTCATTTTCCAGATTGACATACTGAGCAGCAATCTGACCATTCTCAATCAGTGATTTCATGACATCTTCTTCGGCAACAAAGCGGCCTTCGCCATGCGAGATGGCAACATCGGTAACTTTTCCGACTTCAGCATACTTCAGCCATGGTGATTTGATCGAAGAGATCTTTGTGCGGACAAGCATGGACTGATGGCGTCCGATCGTATTGAAGGTCAGCGTTGGGCAGTGCTCATCCGTATCCATGATCTTTCCATACGGCACAAGGCCAAGCTTGATCAAGGCCTGGAAACCATTGCAGATGCCCAGCATCAATCCTTCTCTATGGTCCATCAAGTCAGCGATCTCTTTCTTTACCTTTGGATTGCGGAAGAAAGCAGTAATGAATTTTCCTGATCCATCCGGTTCATCGCCGCCGCTGAAGCCGCCTGGAATCGCAATGATCTGCGAATGCTGGATTGCTTTAGCAAAGCGGTCTGCACTGTCTTCAATCTCCTGTGAAGTCAGATTGCGGACAACAAATATTTCTGTCTCTGCGCCTGCCTTTTCAAATGCACGCGCGGTATCATATTCACAATTGGTGCCTGGGAAAACAGGGATCAGGACATGCGGTCTGTCCATGCGATAGGATGCATGCATGTTTGCATGTGCATCGCTGGCAATCGTTTTTATGACATCATTCTGCTTTGCCAGATATGGATATACCGGCTGTAGCTTATCTTCATAAATCTTCTGCAGATCACTGTATGCCATCGTACTGTCCTTATATTTCAGGACATATTCTTTTTCCGTCGTTCCCAGAAGTGTCAGATCATCAAAGGTATCTTCTGTTTCAAACATAAATGCACCATAGCACTTTTCAAACAATTCATTCTCACTGATCTCATTCTGGATCGTAAGACCGATGTGATTGCCAAGGGCGCATTTCAGAATACCTTCTGCGATGCCGCCATTCTCCAAAGTCCATACGGACAATGCTTTGCCATCTGCAATGATCTTTTCCATACGGTCAAAGACATTTCTGACACTGTCGAAATCAGGTACGCCATTGCTGTCTGTCAGCGGTCTCAGCAGATAGACATAATGGCCTGAGCCCTTCCATTCATCGGAAAGAACAGCATCTGCTTTTGCCGTGGATACAGCGAAGGAAACAAGCGTTGGCGGAACATCGATATTTTCAAACGTTCCGGACATAGAATCCTTGCCGCCGATAGCAGCAACGCCGAGTTCCAGCTGTGCCTTCAGTGCACCGAGAAGAGCACCGAACGGCAGTCCCCATCTCTTTGGATCCTGATAGACATGTCCGAAGTATTCTTGGAAGGTAAGCCAAGCATGATGATAGCTTCCGCCAGCTGCAATGATCTTCGCTAAAGATTCAATCACGGAATTAATTGCTCCTTTATAAGGAGAATGCGACATCAGATATGGATCATAGCCCCATCCCATCAAGGAAGCAGTATTTGTTTCTCCCTTGAGGACAGGAAGCTTAGCTGCCATAGCCTGTGCAGGAGTCAGCTGCCATCTGCCGCCGAAAGGAATCAGTACCGTATTGGCACCGATAGTGCTGTCAAAGCGTTCTGCCAATCCTTTCTGGGAAGCAATATTCAGATCATCTGCCAATGCCTGCATCTTCTCGCTGAAAGAGCGTGCATCTGTTTTTGTTTCTTCTGCTGTCTCCTCATCAACTTCTGCCGTAATGTATTTCTTTGCGCCATTGGAGTTCAGAAATTCCCGTGAAATATCAACGATCTCCGTGCCGCCTAATTCCATGACCATGCGCGGTTCTTTAGTGACAACGGCTACAATCGTGGATTCTAGATTTTCAGCATCCGCATATGCTTGGAAAGCCGCAGCGTCTTCTTTTCTGGTTACGACTGCCATTCTTTCCTGTGATTCGGAAATAGCAAGTTCTGTGCCATTCAGTCCTTCATACTTCTTCGTTACTTTATTCAGATCAATATGCAGTCCATCTGCCAGTTCACCGATAGCAACGGAGACTCCGCCGGCACCGAAATCGTTGCATCGCTTGATCAGCTTTGTTGCATTGCCATTGCGGAACAGCCTCTGCAGCTTTCTTTCTTCTGGCGCATTGCCCTTCTGGACTTCTGCACCGCATGTTTCTAATGATTCCAAGTTATGTGCTTTGGATGATCCGGTAGCTCCGCCGCATCCATCTCTGCCTGTACGGCCGCCCAAAAGAATGACTACATCGCCTGGCTCTGGTTCCGTACGAATGACATTCTCGCTCGGTGCAGCCGCAATGACAGCGCCGATCTCCATTCTCTTTGCAGCATATCCCGGATGATAGATCTCGTGGACCAAGCATGTTGCCAGACCGATCTGATTGCCATAGGAACTGTAGCCATGTGCGGCAGTAGTAACGATCTTGCGCTGCGGCAGTTTGCCTTTCATCGTAGCTTCCATCGGCGCAAGCGGATCAGCCGCACCGGTAATGCGCATTGCCTGATAGACATAGGAACGGCCGCTCAGCGGATCGCGGATCGCACCGCCAAGGCAGGTTGCTGCACCGCCGAATGGTTCAATCTCTGTCGGATGATTATGCGTCTCATTTTTGAACATCAGAAGCCAATCCTGATCTTCGCCATTTACATCGACTTTGATCTTTACTGAACATGCATTAATCTCTTCCGATTCGTCCATGTCCTTCAGCTTTCCCGCAGCCTTCAATGCTTTTGCCCCGATCGTGCCAAGATCCATCAGGGTGATCTTCTTGTCCGGCCGATTGACATACAGTTTCTTTCTCAGTTCCAGATAGTTCTGATATGTCTCTTTGATATATTCCGGCTTGATATCTGCATCTTCAATGATCGTATTGAAAGTCGTATGCCGGCAGTGATCGCTCCAATACGTATCAATGACACGTACTTCTGTAATTCTTGGATCCCTTTTTTCTTCTTTCTTAAAATAGTTCTGCAGAAATTCAATATCGCCAAGATCCATGGCCAAGCCATAAGAATCAATGAACTTCTGCAGTCCTGCTTCATCGAGCTCATTAAAACCATCCAGCACTTCCGGCAGCGGCGGCAGCGGATATGTCTGGTGAATGGATAACGGCTTCTGCAGCTGAGCCTCTCTGGCTTCAACAGGGTTGATCAATGTTTCTTTGATCACTCCTTTATCATGATCATTGAGGTCGCCGGCAATGTAATACAGACGTGCTGTACGGACTTCTGGTCTCTGCTTCATCGTGCTGAGCTGAATGCATTGCGCACAGGAATCTGCTCGCTGATCAAACTGACCTGGCAGATATTCTACCGCCAATACCCATTCATTTCCTTTTGGTTCCGGTGCCTTCTCTTCATACAGATCATCGACCTGCGGTTCACTGAATACGGTGGTCAATGCTGCTTTATAATCTGCCTCATCAATATTTTCTGCATCATAGCGATTCAGGACTCTGACACCCTGGATCTTATCAGAACGAAGTGCGGTTCTCAGATCATTCCAAACACCGTCTGCTTCTACAGCAAATGGCTTTTTCTTTTCTACAAAGCAACGATATACTGTCATCCATCTTCTCCCTATTTTACTTTCTGCCGATATCTCTGCGGCAATGCATGTTTTCAAAGCCAATCTCATCGACCGCTGTATATGCAGTCTTCAAAGCCTCATCCAATGTTTTTCCCAATGCAGTGACGCCAAGGACACGGCCGCCATTTGTATAGTATTTCCCATTCTCCAGTTTTGTTCCGGCATGATAGATATAGACAGGCTCATGCTGCCCATGTTCATCCAAGCCATGGATCTCATATCCCTTTTTATATTTCACTGGATATCCGCCGGATGCTTCGATCACACATGCACAATGTTCATCGGACCAATCTATCTGGACTTTTTCCAATGTCTCATCATGGCATGCTTTCATGATAGTATACAGATCGCCCTTCAGCAACGGAAGAACGACCTGTGTCTCAGGATCGCCGAAGCGGCAGTTGTATTCCACGACTCTTGGCCCTGTCTCTGTCAGCATCAGTCCGAAATACAGACAGCCTTTGAAGGCCCTATCTTCTGCATTCATTGCATACATGGTCGGGAGAAAGATCTCATCCATGCATTGCTGGGCAATCTTTTCTGTATAGTACGGTGACGGTGCGATGGTTCCCATACCGCCCGTATTCAGTCCTTCATCATGATCATCTGCACGCTTATGATCCATGGAAGAGATCATTGGACGAATGACTTTGGAATCGGTAAAGGCCAGGACGGATACTTCCGGTCCTTCCATAAATTCTTCAACGACTACCGTATTTCCCGCTGTTCCGAACATCCGATCGATCATCAGTTCACGAATTGCCGCTTTTGCATCCGCCAATGATTCGGCAATCAGCACGCCCTTGCCAAGTGCCAGGCCATCCGCTTTCAATACGATGGGAAAAGTATTCTTCTCTTCAATAAACTGCAGTGCTTTCTTAGCATCATCAAAGATCTGATAGTCAGCCGTCGGTATGCCATACTTCTTCATCAGATTCTTAGAAAATGCTTTTGAAGCTTCAATGACTGCCGCCTTTGCTTTTGGCCCAAAGCACGGAATTCCCTGCTTCTCCATTTCATCGACCATGCCAAGAGCTAATGGATCATCCGGTGTCACCACACAGAAATCTATCTGCTTTTCTTTGGCAAATTTAACCATGCCTTCAACATCGGTCGCCTTGATATCAGCACATTCTGCTTCTGAAGCAATGCCGCCGTTCCCTGGGGCACACCAGATCTTTTCAATTTCTTTATTTTCTAAAAGCTTATGGATGATCGCATGTTCACGTCCGCCGCTGCCAACTACTAATATCTTCATCTTATCCTTCTTTCCTGATCAATGATGGAACAGGCGCACGCCATTGAATACCATCGTCATACCATACCTGTTGCATGTATCAATGACATTGTCATCACGGATCGAACCGCCTGGTTCCGCAATATAAGAAACACCTGATTTATGTGCTCTTTCGATATTATCGCCGAAGGGGAAGAAAGCATCTGATCCTAAAGAAACACCTGTTTCCTTTGCCAGCCATTCCGTCTTTTCCTGTTTGGACAATGGTTCTGGCTTTGC
Organism: Erysipelotrichaceae bacterium; assembly: GCA_012516665.1. Classification (GTDB taxonomy): domain Bacteria; phylum Bacillota_I; class Bacilli_A; order Erysipelotrichales; family Erysipelotrichaceae; genus Bulleidia. Next base: position 221 of record JAAYWN010000019.1, on the reverse strand, counting down.
ATCAAAGAAATTCTGCCATATTCCCTCCCGCAGTACATCATCATATTCATCTGAGATATAAACATCGATCGTATTGTCACGGTCAGCTCTGCGGATGCCCTGTTTGAAAGGGAGGGCAAGTACTTTCGGATTCTGGCGCAGCCACCAATTATCTGCTTTATTGCCTGCCAATCTGACACAGTGCACTCTGCTCTGCTGCCCAGCCCCTACCCCGATGACCT
>JAAYWN010000181.1 GCA_012516665.1 Erysipelotrichaceae bacterium | reverse complement strand
GGGCAGCTAATGTAAAGGAACCTTTTTCAACAACTTTCAGAAATATCTCATATTTTGTCAGCATAAGTTTTCCTTATGCTTTTATTATATATATTCGTTTTACTTATGCATCATTATTTTGTATAAAAGATACAGGACAAATTCTATGACGCTCACAAAAGAAGGATTTCAAGCAGGACAGAAGGATGGCATCACGATTGCAGCAGGATATTTTGCCGTATCTTTTGCTTTAGGCATTGCTATGGCAAATGCCGGCATCGGTGCTCTGCCGGGATTTATCATGAGCTTTTTAAATATTGCCAGCGCAGGTGAATATGCGGCAACTGAAGTCATTGCCGAAAATGGTTCCTATCTGCAGATGGCCTTGATCACGCTCATTGCCAATGCCAGATATCTGCTGATGTCCTGTGCCTTTTCCCAAAAGTTCTCGCCCGATACGCCAATGGTCCATCGGCTGCTCTGCGGCTATGGCATCACGGATGAACATTTCGCCATTGCCGTTTCTCACAGCCGTTTTCTGGATCCCTGCTACTTATATGGTGCCATGTCACTCTCGATTCCCTGCTGGGCCATCGGCACAGCCTTAGGCATCACTTTAGGAAATATACTTCCCATACGCATTATCTCTGCTTTATCTGTAGCGCTCTATGGCATGTTCCTGGCTATCATCATCCCGCCATGCAGAAAGCAGCTTTCGATCCTGATCATTGTCGCATCCAGTTTTCTCAGCAGCTGGCTCTGCGGGATCCTGCCCTATGTCTCTTCCCTGTCCTCCGGCACCCGTACGATCCTTCTGACTGTGCTCATTGCCGGCATTGCGGCCTTTGTGAAACCTATTGGGGAGGATGGACAATGACACATTCCATATGGATCTATATCCTGATTGCTTTCGGCGTCAGCTATCTTCTACGTGTGCTCCCTTTGACATTGATCAGAAGACCGATCACCAGTCCTTTTCTCCGGAGCTTTCTCTACTACATTCCTTATGCTACATTGGCTGTCATGACCTTTCCCGCAATCATGGAAACAACGCTTTCTCCCTATGCCGGGGCAGCCGCACTGCTCGTCGGCATCTTCTTGGCATGGCGTGGGAAAACACTGCCGATCGTAGCTTCTGCCTGCTGCATCACTGTACTGCTTCTCGAGTTCTTCCTTGTATAAAAAAACCAGAGAAGATCCTCTGGAGGAATACATTCAGATCAAGCTCTCTGCTGTCCGGCAGAAAACCTAAAAGATGCATGCATGTCCGCATCTTTTTTACATATCCGCAATCAGTTTCTTAGCTTTCAGAAAGACTTCATTCTGGATACGTCTTATAGACATAGAAGTTCGCCCAGAACATATCATCAATGATCGTGACATATTGGATCTGATCATCAAAATAATGTCCTGCAGATCGGCCGTCGAGCATACGTGGGACGGATCGACGCTTTGGCGGGACGGTTTCTGTTCCTGCAGAAGCTTTATTTAAAAAGTCCCGCAGCTGCTGTCCAGCTTTTGGGTTTCATTGCATCTTATGCTGATCGTTCCTGATCTCATCCAATAGTCTTTGATCTTCTTCACTGAGCTCAAGATTGCTTAATAGTTCCGGTCTGTACTTCAGAGTCATGCGCAGAGATTCTTTTCTGCGATAGATACGTATTTTTTCATGATCTCCACTGAGGAGCACTTCCGGTACAGATTCTCCTTCATACTCTACGGGCCTTGTATATTGCGGATATTCTAATAATCCGGTCTCAAAAGATTCCTCTTCTGTGCTCTGTTTCTTGATCACACCATCTAATAAACGAATAATGGAATCCGCAATGATCATTGCCGGGTATTCACCGCCGGATACAATGTAGTCACCGATAGATACGGATTCATCAGTATGTTTCATGATACGTGCATCTATGCCTTCATAATGACCGCAGATGAGGATCAGATGTTCTTTCTTTGCATACTCATGTGCTTTCGCCTGCGTATAAGGGACACCGGCAGCTGCGCTCAGCACCGTATAACTATGCTCTGTCTGGCAAACGTTCAATGCTTTCAGTACAGGCTCACAGCGCAGGATCATGCCTGCTCCTCCCCCATACGGTGAATCATCAATATCGCGGTAGCTTCCGGCGGCATATTTTTTGATATCAATGATCTCTATTTCAGCAATGCCTTTCGCTATGGCATGTGCAATGATTGGTGCTTTGCATAAACTGTCCAGCATTTCTGGAAACATTGTCAGTATCGTGATCTTCATTATAATGCTGCATCCAATTCTAATACTTTCATAGAAAATCCTCTTTCTTTAGAATGCACCTACGGGAATCGTTGGATCCAATTGCGTCACGATCGGCTTATATTGTTCATAAACAGCTTCATGATTGGCAACATAGGTGTCATCTGTCATTTGAGCAAAAGGAATGATCTCGTAGTTATGACAGTTATCTGTACAGTACTGATACATGAGATCTGTCTTGACATCCTTGATCTCGATCGTCTTTTTTCCATCGGTGACAGTCTTCTGAATATTCAGAGCTGCCATCATTTCAATCCGACAGTCATCGAACTGTGCGGCGCAGAGGTTGCCTAAAGCATAGAAACAAATTGTCTTATGATTGTTCAGCCATTGGACCGGTCCGATCACATGCGGGTGATTGCCAATGATGATATCTGCCCCGGCATCTGCCACTTCCTGCGCCAGTCTCTGCTGTTCTTCAGTCGCTGCCATGACATATTCCGTTCCCCAATGCATCGCCACGATGACAACATCTGCCTGCTGCTTCGCTGCTTTGATCTGATTGAGCATCTCTTCTTCATGTCCATCATAGCAGGCGACCATATATGGTTCATCTGTCGGCGGTTCTAAGCCATTCATTCCATACGTCCATGAGAAATATGCATAAGTGATGCCATTGACTTCATGGATCGGGATGGCTTCCCGTTCAGCCTGCGATGTATAGACACCGCTGGTAACAACATTTGTTTTTGTCTTCCAGTAGTTCAGTGAATTTGCCACGCCGACCGTTCCCATATCCAAGGAATGGTTGTTTGCCAAAGAGACTAAGTTGAAGCCATAGTTCACCATGGCATCTCCCCAGGCCTGCGGCCCATTGAACTGCGGGTAGCCATGAATGCCTAGTTCATCCCCGCCTAAGATCGTCTCCTGATTGTAATACTGCAGATCATATGGTTCAGCAATAGCACCGATGCGATGAAGTTCTTTCGTAAAGTCATAAGTTCCGGCACCTGTTGCGGCATCATAAGGGATCACATCATGCAGCAGGGCATCACCGACCATGAACATAGAAGCATTGCTGACGGTTGTTACCGGTGTCGCTTCCTCAGTCGGCTGTGAGGATGCTGTCTCTGCCGCCGTTTCCTGATCCGCTTTGGCAAACTGCTGACAGTAGAGGAACGCTCCCAATGCGCCTAAAGCCATTGCCATGACGATAATGAGCACAACTGAACTTTTCCGCAGTCTTCTTTTCTTTCTTTCTGCCATATTCTGTCCCCCGATGTCTTTTCATCATATCATGATTTGCGAAGTGTCTAGAAAAGATAGTTTTTTAGAGCATATTTTGGTATAATAACGGAGCTGGTCAGCATTTCGGGATGTGGCTCAGCTTGGTAGAGCGCTTCGTTCGGGACGAAGAGGTCGTGGGTTCGAATCCCGTCATCCCGACTGATAACAAAAAAGCGATGGTCTTCTGAAGATCATCGTTTTCTTATGGCATATTCCATCAAGCTGTCCTGCTCTAATAAAAATCAGCGTACAGGAACGTGCGCTGACAGCATTGCTTATTTCATTTCTCCGTTTGAGATCTCATCCGTAGAATAATGCTTGATCGGTGTCCACTTGACCTTGGCAAACATTGCCTCAATGGTCAATGGCAGATATGTCAACATAAATACAGGGAACAGCCATAAGTTCTTCCACTTCTTCCACTTTGTGGTATGAATGCGTTTGCCTTCCATAAGGATCGTCAAGCCGCCGATCAAGATCAAGCCGCCATAGAAGTTCAGCAGCGTCAATCCCAGCAATACAAAGATCTGCTGACGGAATACCATCTGTACATAATACGGCATGAACCAAGCGGAACATAATACATAGCCGCAGATCAGGATCGTCATGACAGTCAGCAGCGAACATGGCACTACGGTCATCAGGACATCATAGCAGGCCAGTCTTCTTTTTGGCATTGTAAAGATGCCTTTGATCAGTTTGCCGATATATCTTGCATCGATCTGATAGAAGCCCTTCGCCCACCGCAGTCTCTGATTCCATGACTGCTTCATACTGGCTGGCTGCTCATCATAGAGGATGGCAGAGTCACAGTAGCCGATCCGCAGATTGTTCAAAGTTGACGCTACCGAGAATTGAATATCTTCGGTCAGCAGATAATATGGCCAGCCATGATTCTCCTGCATGACCTTTTCCGAAACACAGAAACCAGTGCCGGAGATCATGCACTGTGCGCCCATGCACATTCTTGGATAATTCAAATGCCTGGCTTCATGCATGAACCACAGAGAATAGGATGCTGTGATCCAGTTGACATCATAGTTCTTCGAATTCCGATAGGAAGTAAAAGCATCGTATTTTCCGGTATCAAAAGTCTTATTGGCTTCTTTCAGGAATTGATCATCGACCAGATTGTCGGCATCAAAGACAAAATAGGCATCGTAATAGCCAGCGCCCTTCAGCTCCTGCACTTTGCCATAAATATAGTTCAGAGCATAGCCTTTGCCTACTTTCTCATGATCTTCTCTGGCAAATACCACCGCCCCATGCTGCGCAGATACCTCCGCCGTATGATCGGTGCAGTTGTCTGCCACAACATAGATGTCATAGCATTCCTTTGGGTAATCCTGCTTTGTTAAGCTGTCCAGCAGTTCAAAGATCACCGACTCTTCATTTCTTGCACTGATTAAGATCGCATAGCGATGGTTGACCTTGGCATCCGGAAGCTTCGGCACGTGATGATGAAAGATTGCATATACAATATATATGAACTGATACAGATAGAATACTGTCAGCGAAATAGCGACCATAACAGAGAATATTTGGAACATATCCAGGAACTTCAAAGAAATCACCAGCCTTTCGTGTTTCTTTCCGAAACCGTTCTTTACTCTACGGCCATCTGAGAATTTGTCAACCTAGAGTACGCATTATCATATCATGGAAATGAATCGGCATTTACTGAATTCGTCATATTTGATAGAATAAACACGCAATGGATCTCTTACTGTATATTCCTGATATCGCTGCTCTGACTGCGATCTATATATTTTTTTTGCATCAGCACTGGTCAAAATGCCGTCCCGGCGCACATTTTCTGTTCTATCTGTGTACCTGCTTCATTTTTCTGGTGACTCTGTCTCCTTTTATCGTGGATATTCCGCACCTGTTCTCCGGTATTGTCAGCCGCTATAATTTTGATCCATTTGTCGATCTTCTGAATGGCTATGGCAGTCCTCTGCAGGAATGCGTTGAAAATATCGTCCTCTTTATTCCTTTTGCTTTTGCCTGCCGCATGAGTGAAAAGACTTCCTTATGGAAGACCTTGCTGCTGGGCATCTTATACAGCCTGCTGATTGAGACGATACAGCCTTTGATCTCAACGATCCGCGTCTTTGATATTACCGATATCATCACAAATGCCTGCGGGACTTTGATCGGTGCGCTGCTGTATTCACTGTATATCAGATTATTTCCTGGGAAGGAATCGTAAAAAAAGGAGATCTCTCTCCTCAGTCTACTAAGATGCTTCCGCCGATGAATTCACGGATAATTGAATTGTTAGCAATATAAGAATCATCCTGAATAGAAACAAAGAACTCCAAGAACTGCAGCATTCTCTGTGCTTCCGGATATTCTCTTTCTTCTTCATGGATACTTTTCAGGAGCGGTTCTGCATACTTTTTCAATACTGCCAATTCATAGATGCATTGACTGTTGAAGAAAGCATCTGCTTCACCGCAGTAGGGAAAGATATTGCGGTCTTCTCCCGCGCGGACACTTGGCCAAGAGGCAATCGTCTGAGCAGCGCTCTTTCCCCGTGTACGATAATCCCTTACCATTCTGCGCAGCATTCTTGCATCAGTAGTCGGCACACGATGATGATGATCCAGATTCAGCTGGGTCAGCGGGCTGATATAGATCTTGAATTTTTCATCCGTCGGAATGCCATCTGTCAAGACAGGATTCAAGCCATGGATCCCTTCTATGACAATCGGCTGCGATGGTTCGATCGAGGTGATCCGACTGCCGTAGATCTTTTTTCCCTTGATGAAATCAAAGGAAGGAAGATCTGTTTTTTTACCAGACAGAAGATCATTCATCTGAGCTGTGAACAAATTGATGTCCACTGCACTGATGCTCTCCAGATCCTTTTTTCCATCTGGTCCCGGGATCATATCATCACGATCGATAAAGTAGTCATCGGTGCCTAGATACAGCGGTTTCAGTCCAACGACCCGCAGCTGGATGCACAGTCTTTTCGCAAAAGAAGTCTTGCCGGAAGAAGAAGGTCCGGCGATCAGAATGATCCGCTTATGGCTGTTCCTGATCCTTTCTGCGATATCCGCTATTTTTTTCTCATGCAGTGCTTCGCTGACCTGGATCAATTGCTTATATGTATTATTCTCAACACATGCATTCAGGTCGCTGGCAAAGTTGACACCGCACAGATTCTCCCAATGTGTTTCTTCCGAAAAAGCTTCATACAGAAGCTTCTGCTCTTCAAAGGCACTGACTTCATCCGGATGCTCCGGATGCGGAAAGCGCAGCAGCACACCATTGCGGTACTTGCGCAGTTCAAACAGCTTCAGATATGCCGTCGAGGGAACTGTATGGCAATACAGCAGATCTTCTTCCTCTTCCAAACGGCATGCCAAAGCATAAGAAAGGTCCGGTGCACTGTGATACAGTTCTGTTTCATCCTTCAGATTATGTTTTTTCAGCCATTCCGACAATGTCCTTCGATCCATCTCTGTCTCTGCAATAGGCAGATCCTCTCTGACCATTTCTGACATTTTCAGCTGGATCTGGCGCAGGGTGATGTCACTGACATTGCCGTCATGAATGATCGTGAACAGTCCTTTAGATAGGGAATTGGCAATCGTCACTTTCACTGTTTTCCCCAGAACATGATGAACTGCCGCACAGTATAAAAGGATCAGGCTTCCCTGCATTGCCATGTTTGCATAGCTGTCCGCAATATCGCAGAATGAGATCGAACAGTCTTTCCTGATCTCTGCATTCAGTCTTTCATAGTATTGATCGATCAAGCATGCATAGATTTGGTGGAGCGGTTTCTGTTTCGCTGCCGCTAAGATCTGCTCTGGCGTGATGCCTTCTTCATATTCATTTTCTTCACTTCTCCCATCCGGGAAGATTGTTCTGATCCTGATCATTTCTTTGCCTCCATCTGATATGTCTTTACTGCCCTGCATTCTTCTGTCTGAACAAAACCTGCGCGAAGCAGTACCTTTTCAGAGCATTTATTCTCTGCATCTATATATGCCACAATATTTTTCTTTCCTGAAGCAAACAGCACCTGCACAATTGCCTTCACGGCCTGTACAGCATATCCCTGATGACGAAAGGCTGGCATGATGCGATAGCCGATCTCTGTCTGTTCCTCACTGCGTTCATGCAGTTCCAGGATGCCGACTGCCTCATCTTCAGCATCAGCTATGGTCAGGAACGTCTTTGCCATCTTCTGTCCCTGCAGGATATGGATCATCTGAAGAGATCGTTCTGCGGACATCGGCTGATCAAAAAGAAAGCAGAACGCATCCGCATCTTTATCTTCTATTCTTCGTACGATTGCCTGATGATTTTTCAAGTTTGGATAACTTCGCATTTTCTTTCGTATTCATTAAAGGAACTGCTATCATTATAACGTATTTTACTGGAAATACCGCTGGGAGGATACCAATGAAAAAAGTAGCGACAATGCAGGACATCTCCTGTGTCGGAAAATGTTCCTTAACAGCTACCCTGCCTGTATTATCAGCGATGGGGATTGAAACAGCCGTACTGCCGACCGCTGTGCTGTCAACGCATACTATGTTCCATGGCTTTACTTTTCATGATCTGACAAATGAGATCCCGCCGATCATGGATCATTGGCAGAAAGAACATTTTCACTTTGACGCCGTATATACCGGCTATCTTGGCTCTATTGCGCAGCTGAAAGATGCTGCCATGCTGTTTTCAAGATTCGGTACAGGCATTCGCATGGCAGATCCATGCATGGGTGACGATGGCAGGCTCTATACTGGATTTACCGAAGAATTTGCTGCCAAGATGGCAGATTTCTGCCGTCTGGCAGATATTATCGTACCGAATATGACCGAAGCATCTTTTCTGCTAAAGATCCCTTATCGGAAAGAATATGATGAAGCCTATATTAAAGACATATTGCGGAGATTGACTTCTCTAGGCTGCCGAGCTGCTGTGCTGACTGGCGTTTCGTTGCAGAAAGATCATATTGGTGCCTATGCCTATGATCGAGAAAAAGATCACTTTACATTCTATTTTGACAAAAAGGAGCCCGCGAGCTTCCATGGGACAGGAGATCTGTTTGCGGCGGCTCTATTAGGGGCCATCGTCAATGGCAGATCATTTGCGCAATCCCTGAAGATCGCCTGCTGCTTTGTCAAGAGATCCATTCATCTGACCCTTGCCGAAAAAGACCATGATCTTTACGGTGTCAACTTCGAGCAGGCACTTCCTTATCTGATCCATCTGCTGAAAGAGTAGCTACAGCAATTCATGATACCGATGAATATACAATTTCTTGACCACTGTTGCTAAGATCATATAGCCTAGCACAAGTACGGCAAGCCACGCGAAATAATATGCCGGCAATGCATGCAGGCCTATATGCGTACCGATATCTGTATACGGAATGACCGTCAGAAAAGCAATGCCTAAAAGCGACAGCAGGGACAGCTGCCATGAAGCCCTGCTCTGCAGGAAAGGTATCTTTTCCGTACGGATCATATGGATCACCAATGTCTGGCTCCACATGGATTCAATGAACCAGCCAGTCTGGAATACAGAAACAAAGAGTGCTTTACCGGCAGGATCTAAGATGCTATACGCACCGCCGCAGATCGCTGGACAGATGACAAAGAACATCAGCAGGTATGTAGCAATATCAAAGACAGAACTGACCGGTCCCATCCACAGCATAAAACTGCCGATCCCATTGGCATTCCATTGGCGCGGTCTTTCTTCAAATTCTTCATCTACATTGTCCCAAGGAATTGCTGTACAGGAAATATCATAGATCAGATTCAAAAGGATCAGGTGCAGCGCAGCCATCGGAAGAAATGGCAGAAAAGCACTTGCAATCAGAACAGACAGCGTATTTCCAAAGTTGGAAGAAGCTGTCATTTTAATATATTTGATCAGATTGCCATACGTACGGCGGCCTTCTTTAATGCCCGTATCCAGGACCATCAGATCTTTCTGCAGCAGAATAATATCCGCAGATTCTTTGGCGATATCGACAGCGGTATCCACAGAGATCCCGACATCGCTCGCCCGCATCGCCGCTGCGTCATTGATGCCATCTCCCATATACCCAACATGATGCCCATTTCTTCTCAGACAGGAAACAACTCTTGCTTTCTGCAATGGCGAAAGCTTGGCAAAAACATCCGTCTTTTCCACAGCCTGCGAGAATTCTTCTTCGCTCATCCTATTCAGATCATCGCCCAATAGGATCGTATCTGCCTGCAGACCGACACGTCCGCATATATAAGCTGTCACATTCTCACTGTCGCCAGTCAGTACTTTTACACTGACGCCATGGTGATCCAATGCCTGAATAGCTGGTGCGGCGGTCTGTTTTGGCGGATCCAGAAAAGCCAGATAGCCGATCAGGATCATTTCACTTTCATCGGCAGAAGAAAACTGGCCGACAGCAGCCGTATCATTTTTCTGTGCTACAGCCAAGACCCGCATGCCCTCACGATTCAGCTCCCGGACCTTCTGCCGCACCATCTGCCGCATTTCCTCCGTCAAAGGAAGCACTGCATCGCCATATTCAACAAAGGAAGATATCTGCAGCATTTCTTCCAATGCGCCCTTGGTGATCAGCTGTGTCTTTCCTGTTTCATCGCTCACCAATACGCTCATCCGGCGTCTTTCAAAATCGAACGGGATCTCATCAACTTTTTTATATTTCTGAATGATCCCCTGATATATCGTTTCACTTTTATCCAATTTTTTTGTTGCTTCAATAATAGCAATATCCATCAGATTCTTCAGACCAGTCTGGTAATAGCTGTTCAGAAAAGCATGGCGCAGTACGCGATCATCTGCTTTCCCAGCAATATCCAAATGATATTCCAGAACGATCTGATCCTGGGTCAATGTTCCCGTCTTATCAGTGCAGAGAATATCCATAGAACCAAGATCCTGGATCGCATTGAGATTCTTGACAATGACCTTTTCTTTTGCCATTGTGACCGCACCTTTGGCAAGACAGGTAGTCATGATCATCGGCAGCATCTCCGGCGTCAGTCCGACAGCGACCGAAATAGCGAACAGAGCAGCACTGATCCAATTCCCTTTGGTAAAGCCATTGAGCAGAAAAACGATCGGTACCATGACTGCCATGAACCGGATCAGCAGCAAAGATACTGAATTCACGCCTTTTTCAAATGAGGTCTGCGGCCGCTTTTCATTGAGGTGGCTGTTCAGCTCGCCGATCAATGTCGCGTCGCCCGTACCGATGGCAACTGCCTCAGCGGTTCCGCTCAATACCGTTGTCCCCATGAAAGCAAGATCCTGACAGTCCAAAACATCTGTTCCTTCTTTTTCCGGATCAGATAGTTTTTCGACCGGAGCGCTTTCTCCCGTCAGAGCTGCCTGCGAAAGGAACAGATCTCTTGCATGGATGATGCGCAGATCAGCCGGTATGATATCGCCGGCGGATAGATGGATCAGATCGCCGCATACAATATCCGCAACGGGGATCTCTTTCTCACCATCCTCTTTTCTTTCAATGCATGCTGTAACTTTGATCATGTCATGAAGAGCCTCAGTCGCATTATCTGATCTTCTCTCCTGCACAAAACGGATCACACCGCTCAGCAGAATGATCAGGGAGATCAGGATCACCGTAAAAGGATTGCGATCCTGCGGGGCTGCTGCAATGATATCTGTTAAGGCAGATACCGCTGCAATTGCCATCAGCACAAACGTAAATGGGCTCACAAAAGACAGCAGGAACTGCTGCCATGCCGGTCTCTTTTCTTTCTTAGAAAGAATATTCCTGCCGTATGCAGCACGGTGGTCTTCTGCCTGTTCTCTGCTCAGGCCATGATCAGAACATTCCCACTTCTTCATTGTTTCTTCGACGGTGAGAAGAGATGCTTCTGCCAGATCCTTTTCGATTCTTTTGATCCGCAGATCCTTTGCCGTCTGTATTGTCTTTTTCATACACTGCTTCTCCTTTCAATCAGGAATATCAGCAGCGATGAAGCTTATACATGAAAAGAACTGCTCAGGAACAGGCTGCTGTATTCATTCATATGTATGCCGCACGTACCGCCTGCTTCCATTCGCAATCACCTCGATTTCTCTTATGAATATAAGGCTCTCTTCTATCTTATGCAACCCCTCTTCTCACTATTTGTGCAGCCAAAAGAAAAGCCGCCGTCAGGCAGCTCTTCAAATTTCTTATTTGCCAAATCTTGCCATCAGATTCGCCATGGCATCATCCATGGTAACTTCCTTCTTTTCAGGCTTCTTCGGCTTATCATACTTTCTGCGGTCGCGGGAAGATTTCTGATGTTTCATCGCGGCATCTCTTTCCGTCAGTTTCTCTAACGGAAGCAGCGACAGCTGGACTCTTCCGCGTGCTTCATCGATCGCATAGACCCATACCGTCACAATATCACCGACAGATACGACTTCCGAAGGATGCTTGATCCGATTCATTGACATATGCGACACATGAACTAAGCCATCTTCATGCAGGCCGATATCAACGAAGGCACCGAAATCAACGACATTTCTGACCGTACCGCTCAGCTGATCACCTGCATGCAGGTCAGTGATATTCAGTACATCGCTCTTCAGAAGAGCTCCGTCAAACTGATCACGATAATCTCTGAGCGGCTGCTGAATAGCTTCTTCAATATCCTTCAGTGTATAGGAATCGACCGCCAGATCCTTGATCTTATCTGCTGGGAACTGAATGTCTGAAGCACCAAGTTCCTTGATATCACATGCTTTCATGATCGATTTTGCAGTGTCATAGGATTCTGGATGGATACTTGTCTCATCCAATGGTTCGTCCCCGCCCTGGATCCGCAGGAAACCTGCGCACTGCTCGAATGCCTTCGCACCAAGCTTCTTGACCTTCAGGAACTGCTTGCGATTTGTAAAGCGGCCATTTTCATTGCGGTAATTGATGATCTCTTTGGCAATGCCCTTATTCAGACCGGATATATGTGTCAATAGATCAATAGAAGCTGTATTGACATCTGCCCCGGTACGGTTGACGCACTTCATGACAGCTTCATCCAAGCGCTGTGTCAGTGCCTTCTGCGGAAGATCATGCTGATACTGACCGACACCGATCGACTGCGGATCGATCTTGATCAGTTCTGCCAAAGGATCCAATAATCTGCGGGCAATCGATACAGCCGATCTTTCTTCAACTGCCATATCCGGGAATTCTTCTCTTGCTTCTTCCTGTGCCGACCATACCGAAGCACCTGCTTCCGAAACGATTGCATACTGGACATCCAAGGCATTGTCATGGATCAGTTCAGAACAAAGCTTTTCTGATTCACGCGAAGCAGTTCCATTGCCGATAGCAATGATCTGCACGCCATACTTTTTGATCAAAGCCAAGACTTTCTTTTTGGCCGCTTCGATATCGGCTGCATTTTCTTTGCCGCGGAAAGGGAAGACCTTATCTACTGTCAGCATTTTTCCGGTCGAATCAATGACCGAAAGCTTGCATCCATTATAGAAACCTGGATCAAATCCCAGTACAGTTCTTCCTTTTAATGGTGCCTGCAGCAAAAGTTTTTCAAGATTCATCGAGAAGATCTCAATAGACTGTGTCTGTGCCCGGTTGCTCAGTTCAGAGCGGATCTCACGTTCGATCGATGGGAACAACAGACGGCTGCATCCATCATCGCACGCTTCTTTCAGCTGTGCTTCCACGATGGTCGCTTTCTGATGTGTCAGATTGTTCATCGCATCGCTCATCAGCTTCTCTTCATCAAATACGAAGCTGACAGAAATGACCTTTTCCTTTTCTGCCCGGTCAATGGCCATAATTCGATGATCAGCCAGCTGAGAGATCTTTTCTGATCTGTCATAATACATTTCATAGACATGGTTCTCATCTTTGGCATCTTTTTTCAGTGCTGTCTTTAAGACGCCTGCTTTCATGATGACATCCTTAAATGTCCATCTCTGCTTAGCATTGTCAGAGACCGCTTCTGCAACAATATCCTTAGCGCCCTGGATCGCATCTTCGGCCGTCTTGACGTCTTCACTGACATACTTCGCAGCTTCCTCTTCCAATGAACCTTCTTCCGGAAGCGCCATCATCCAATCTGCCAATGGCTGCAGACCGAGCTTGATTGCCGTAGCTGCTCTGGTCTTCTTCTTCTGTGCATATGGACGATAAATATCTTCGACCTGTGAAAGCTTTTCCGCATCATTGACAGACTTGCGGATCTCATCTGTCAGTTTTCCCTGTTCTTCGATCAGCTTCAGGACATTCTCTTTTCTTTCCTTCAGCTTGACCTGATACTCATATTGTTTCTGGATATACAGGATCTGTTCCTCATCCAATCCCTTTGTCTGCTCCTTGCGGTAGCGGGCAATAAATGGAACTGTATTTCCTTCCTCCAGCATAGACAGCGTATTCTGCACCTGGTCGATCGTAATCTTCAGCTGCGCAGAAATCGCCTTAATGATCTCTTCATTCATGATCTTATAACTCCTTTCAAGCCATTCCATTTTACCATTTCCCCTGCAATAGTCATCTCTTGACATTTGCGCGTCCTGATGAATCTGTATTGACCGGCGGTCAAATTACGAGTATTCTATTTATATGAAGTGGGGATACTGCCCATTCAGGGAGGTAGATATGCAGCATGCACTCGGCATTATCATATGGATCGTTCTGATCCTGATTGTTCTCTTTCTGTTTGTTTCAATGATCAACATTGTTCCGCAGCAGCATGCCTATGTCATTGAACGTCTTGGCAAATACAGTGCCACATGGGATGCTGGCTTTCATTTGAAGATACCAGTGATTGAACGTGTTTCAAGAAAAGTACTGCTGAAAGAGCAGGTCGCAGACTTTGCCCCGCAGCCCGTCATTACAAAAGATAATGTGACGATGATGATCGATTCTGTTGTTTATTTCAAAGTCATGAATTCTCATGATTACACGTATGGCGTTGAGAATCCAATCATGGCCATGGAGAATCTGACCGCGACCACCTTGCGAAATATCATCGGTGATCTGGAATTGGACGCAACATTAACATCGCGTGAGACCATCAATGAACAGATGCTGCAGATCATTGACGCAGCTACTGATCCATGGGGCATCAAAGTCACCAGAGTCGAGCTCAAGAATATTCAGCCGCCGGCTGCCATCCGTGAATCCATGGAGAAACAGATGAAGGCAGAACGTGAAAAGAGAGCTGTCATCCTGACCGCGGAAGGTGAAAAACAGTCCATGATCTTAAAAGCAGAAGGTGACAAGGAAGCGAAAGTCCTGGAAGCAGAGGCCAATAAGCAATCTGTCATCTTAGCAGCCGAAGGGCAGAAAGAAAAAGAGATCCGAGAAGCAGAAGGTCAGGCAGAAGCCATCATCAAAGTGCAGCAGGCAACCGCAGATGGCATCAAAGCCATCAAAGACGCTGCTGCTGATGATGCGGTCATTAAACTGAAGAGCTTGGAAGCATTTGCGGCAGCTGCCAATGGTCAGGCTACGAAGATCATCATTCCTTCCGAGATCCAAGGTCTTGCAGGGCTCGCCGAAGGAATCGCTGAGTCGGTAAAGAAGTAATCCTATGGATATGTTTATTTTCGTCCTATTTGTTCTGTTCATGACGATCTTGGTCATCATCCTGAGCAACAGCACCAAGAAGACAGGCCGGCCGATGCCTTCTTCACCAATCGTAGAGAAGTCGCATCAATGGCATGAGCCTTCGGGTGAATACGGTTCCAATCACAAAGATATCGTGGATGACCATGTTGTCGCACATGCCCAGCCTGAACTTGGCTATGTTGTACTGAATGGCATCAAGCGCAGATTGGAAGACTGCAAATACTTATAAAAAGATCTCTGGCAGAAATGCCAGAGATCTTTTTCAGTCCAGATAAGGTGCCAATACTTTGGCAATACCGTCATGATCATTGTCATCCGCAATGATATCCGCCATCTTTTTCACTGCCGGCTGTCCATTTCCCATGGCCACCCCGATACCAGCATATTTCAGCATCGAAATATCATTCTCCGCATCGCCGAAGGCAATGCATTCTTCCGGCTGAATGCCGATCTTCGCCATTGCCGTTTTCAGAGCCGTTCCCTTATCAATGCCCAAAGCGGTAAATTCATAATAGAAGTTCGCCGTGAACATCATAGACAGTCTGCCTTGGAAGGGAGCTGCCATCTCCTGATAATTTTCCTGCAGATACGTGCTGTCTCCGGCAGTCAGGATCTTATTGACTGGGAAATTGGTATACTCTTCCAGATCTTCCGTCTCCATCAGCCGGTATCCATTCATTCTGGATTCATATTCGATCACATTGAATTCACGATCCCCATCATGGATCATGCAGTTGTAGACATCTTCCACGACCATATGAGAACCATGCGTTATGATCGTACGGACGTCGAACTTCTTCATATGCGCCAAAACTTCTTTGGATAGTTCCGGTGGGATCGTCACATCCACATAGACATCTCCCGTACTGCAGTCTACGACGCGGGCGCCGTTGTAGCAGACAAAGAGTCCGTGATTCATCCGCATATCCAGCTGATCGCCGTATTTGAAAATACCGCGGGAAGGACGGCCGCTGGCAATGACTAGGCGCATGCCCTTTTCCTGTGCTTTCATGAGCGCCTGCTTTGTATCCGGTGTAATTTCTTTTCTGCTGTTGGTCAGTGTTCCATCAATATCCAGTAAAATTGCTTTGATTGCCATATGTTTCCCCTTATCCTTTTGTATGCATGATGAAATAAGTCAGTCCGATGATCCAGACAATGGTAAAGAACGGCACAAAGAACTGGAACTTAAGATGCCGCGTCTTATGATGATAATACTTCATGGCCAGTCCGCTGCCGATCCCGCCGCCAAGGGCAGAAAAAAGCAGAAGTGTATTTTCCGGTATTCGCCATTCATGGCGTTCTGCCTTATGTTTATCCCTGCCGTACAGGATAAAGGCAATAAAATTAACGGCACATAAATATATCAGTATTGTTCCCCAGATCGTCATGGGGATATTTTAGCACAATGAAAGCAATGATTCAGTCTTGGCTGATCACTGCCCGGCTTCCATGTCCGCTGTTCAGGTCCTTTGTCACAATGATCTCACTGTGGATCCTATCCCGCAGTTCTTCGACGTGTGAGATGATCCCTACCAGACGATCCTTGCCAGAAAGAGACATCAATGTCGTAACAGCCTGATCCAATGCTTCATGATCCAATGTTCCAAAGCCTTCATCAATATACATCGAGTCGATCTGCACACCGCCTGCTTCCGCCTGGATCTCATCCGACATGCCTAAAGCTAAGGAAAGCGATGCTAAGAAAGACTCGCCGCCGGATAATGATCTTACAGAGCGTTGCGTGCCATTGTAGTGATCGATCACATCCAGATCCAAAGCAACATGCGACTGTCTGTTCTCTTCATTGTTCTCCCGTACCAGTTCATACTGGCCATTGCTCATCTGAGCATATCTTTGGTTGGCATAATGCAGTACCCGATCAAGATATGCCATCTGCACATATTCCTGCAGGGTGACCCGGCTGATGCCGCTCAGGCTGCCATTGGCTGTATCCGACAGATTTTTGATCTGCTGATATTTCTCTTTGATCGGTGAAAGCTGCAGATCTTCTTTCTGAATGATCTTCAGCTGCTGCTGATTGGATACCATGCGTCCATGGATCATACTGCATGCATGCTGCAGACTGCTCTGCCCACGGTGAGCCTCTTCCAGAGCTTCTTTTTCTTTTTCAATATCGATCTGCTGTCCAAAAGAGCCCATTGTTTTCTGCAGTTCCTGCTCTGTATTCTCAGCCTTTTCATATGCGGTCTTGGCATCGATCATATTCTGATGTGTCTTAGCATATGCAGCATCTCTTGCCTGAATGCGCTCGGTCTGTGCGTCAAGCTCCTGCTTGGCCGCATTGAGATCCTGATAAACTAATTCTTTGCCCGTCTCTTCAATCTTCTTCTTTTGATTCTCGACCTGATTCTGCAGTGATGCATTCAATGCCGCATACTTTTCCTGTTCTGCTTTTCTTTGGCTGAGCTGTGCATGTTCCTGAGGAATAGCTTCACTGAGCACATGGAACCGGGCGGCAGCCTGACTGTTCTTTTCAAATGCTGCTGTCAGCTGCTCCTTCTGTGCTTTGCATATCTTTGATACATTCAGCAGTTCTTCATAGAATGCCTGATCTGCTTTATCAATCTGCAATCCAGCTTCTTGCGCACTGTTCATCAAATTATGCAGAGATTCTTTCTGCCGTGCATTTGCCCCAATTGCCTCACCGGCTGCTGTCTGCCATTGTTTCTCTGCTTCGGATGCTTTCTTTTCTGCCGCATTGACTTCATCTTCACTTGGTGTTGCATGATTGCATGATGCCGGCAGCGGATGTTCATAGCTGCCGCATACAGGGCACCTCTCGCCCTCCTTTAATGAAGAAGCCAGGATGCCTGCCTGCTGGTTGAGGAAGGTTCTGCGGGCATCTTCATAGAGACTGCGTGCATGTTCATAGATATGCTGTGTGCTTTCTGAATAGGCAGCAGCTGTCCTGTATTCCTGCTCTGCTTTCTGCAGAGCACGCCAATCCTTCGATGTTCTCGTCAGCTGTGCGATCTTGGCGTCGATCGTACTCTGTTTCTGTATCAAAGCAGTGCGTTCTAACAAAGAAGGCTGCAGAAACGAGAGCTCTTTTTCATCTGATTCTATCTGTGAAGTCTGTTTTTTGATCTGTTCTTCATTTTCATTTTTCTTCTGCATGCATGCAGTCTGTTCTGTTTCCAGCTTTTTTAATTCTTCCTTATACTGCATGCATGCTGTATACATCGGCAGTGTCTTTGCCAGTTCTGCCGCCTTGATCCGCAATGCATTGATCTTTTCCGCTTCCTGCGAAGCTTCCAATTCATTCCAGATTGCCGCACTCTCATCAGCTTTCTTTCTCAAAAGCGGCACCTGTCTGCTGAGCGCATCCATCTGTTCTCTGACCGTCTCCGCATCCTGTGCTGCTTTGATCTTTTTAACAAGCTCTTCTGCATCATGACTGACAATATCCAGTTCTGCACTTGTTTTCTGATAGGCATCTTTATCGCGCTGGATCACTGTTTCGGCATACGCTTCTGCTTCACTTGCCAGAACATCTTTGCCTGCTGCTTTCAATTGTGCCAAAGCATCATCATCCTGCACATTGCTCTGCATCGCATTGACGGCATAAGAGATATGCTGCCGCCGCTCTTCCGCTTCAGCAGCCAGTCCTTTGGACATCTCCGCTAAACGAGCAGCCAGACGATCATAGTTCTCAGTATGAAATAGTCTTTGGAACAGTTCGCCGCGCTCCTTCGTATCCGCATTCAGGATCTTCTGAAAAGACCCCTGTGCGATCATGGCAATCTCAGAGAATTGATGCGCATCGATGCCCAGCAGTTCTTCGACCGCTTTGGTCACCTGCGTGCTTTTTTCAATGCTGTGCCCATCCGGAAAGGTCATCTCTGCATAGGCGGCTTTTTTACTGATACGGACAGATCCATTCTTTAAATGATGCACATAGCTGTAATCAGGATTCCGGACAATATGATATGTCTGCCCTTTATATAGGAAATCCAATGCTACGTACGTTTCGTTATCATCTTCTGCATACTTGCTGCGCAGCATCTTTGGGTCTCTCTGGTCGCCGGAAGCCGTGCCATACAAGGCAAACATAATGGCATCAAAGATCGTTGTCTTTCCTGCCCCCGTATCGCCGGTGATCAGGTAAATGCCATTGGCGCCCAAGGCATCCAGATTCAATTCCTGTACATCCGTATATGGTCCAAAGGCGGACATTGTCAGTTTAAGCGGTCTCATTGTCCATCCTCCCAGATCTCCTGAATCAGATCTTCCATCAATTTCTTCTGTTCTTCATTCAAGGATGCAGTGGTACGTGATTGATAAAATGACGCAAAGATCTCCATCGGAGAATGTGACATCTCTTCAGCTGCCATCTCGCTGTGCTGTGCCTGCTGCGTTCGGCGATTATCATAGTCAAGTTTCATGATATTAGGAAAGACCTGCCGCAGACTGCGTATCGCATCCGGAATGTCTTCTTCATCGCGCAGGGTGACATGCATGTAATCCTCGCTCTTCTCTGCCTGCATGATCTCATGAAAGGTACCGCTGATCTCTCTCATTTCATGCATTGGATGCAGCGGAACATATGCAATCTCTATCCTGCCCTTTTCTTTGCATGTCACGATTGGTACGCTCTTTACCTGCGAGCATTCCGAAAAGGAATACTTCAATGGCGTACCGCTGTAGAGCATCGTCTCACGGCATACTTTCTGCGGACGATGAATATGTCCTAGGCAGACATAATCATATGCATCATAGACAGAACCAGCGACCTGATCCAAGCCGCCTACCGTCAGCTCTTCGGAACCATTTTCATCGACCTGTGTGCCTGTCACAAACTGATGAGAGAGAATGACATTCCGTTTCCCCGGATCTACCGTATCTCTCTGCAATGCTTTCTGCACGGCCTGTGTATAATCCCCTGCTTTTTCATTTTCGTCTTCAATATATCGATTGACGGTGATTGGTCTGACAAAAGGAAGCAGATGAAATACAATCGAGCCGTATTCATCTTCCATCTCATACGCTGGAACTGTTCCGGAAAAATTACCTGCAATATGAATATGCATCTGATCAAATATGGAAGAGCCAAAGCTCAAACGATCGCCATTGTCATGATTTCCCGCAATCATAAATACTTCATAGGACTCTTTGTTCAGTTCCTCCAGGAACCAATTCAAAAGATTGACAGCTTCAATGGAAGGGATCTGACGATCATAGACATCCCCTGCAATGCATACTGTCTGGATCTGCTGTTCTTTAAAAATATCCAAGATCTCTTGCAGGATATGTTTCTGTTCTTCAATCATTGAAAAACCATTGACGCTCTTTCCTAAATGAAGATCTGCTAAATGTGCAATTTTCATTGATCCGCTGCCTCCAAACAATACTTTTATTATACTGCTGAAACATGTCCCTGAAAAAAGTTGTACCAAAAGAAAAGGTGCCCGCAGGCACCCTCAATAAATTGTTACATTAACTGACGGAACATTGCAATGACCTGTTCCTTTGTGGCTTCTCTTGGATTTCCAGGATAGCATGCATCATTCAATGCTTCCGTTGCAAGCTGATCAAGATCTTCTTCCTTGATGCGATCATTCTTTGGATTGATCTGTACATCGCTGGACAGCTTCTTGACAGCATTGATAGCAGCATCTCTGTATTCTTCCTGGCTCATTGCATCGACATTTTCGACGCCCATTGCTCGGGCAATTTCACGATACTTTTCACCTGTAAAGTCACGGTTGAATTCCATGGAGATCGGCAGCAAGGATGCGCAGGCAACACCATGAGGTGTGTCGTAATGAGCTGACAGCGTATGAGCCATGGAATGATCAATGCCTAAGCCGACATTGGAGAATCCCATCCCTGCAATATACTGGCCTAGAGCCATTCCTTCTCTGCCCTCTTTTTCATTTCTGACAGCGGAGCGCAGATTTTCAGAGATCAGTCTGATGGCTTCAAGATGGAACATATCTGTCATTTCCCAAGCTGCCTTGGTCGTATATCCTTCAATGGCATGTGTCAAGGCATCCATACCGGTAGCAGCTGTCAGGCCCTTTGGCATTGAGGACATCATTTCTGGATCTACCACGGCAACGATAGGCATATCATGTGTATCTACACAGACAAACTTTCTTTCCTTTTCAACATCGGTGATGACATAGTTGATGGTAACTTCAGCAGCTGTACCAGCTGTTGTAGGAACAGCAATGATCGGAACACAAGGATTCTTTGTTGGGGTAACGCCTTCCAGGCTTCTGACATCAGCAAATTCAGGGTTGGCAATGATAATGCCGATTGCTTTGGATGTATCCATGGAAGAACCGCCGCCTACGGCTACGATGCAGTCAGCTCCGCTCTTCTTAAATGCTTCTACACCACCCTTTACATTCTCGATCGTTGGGTTCGGTTTGATATTGCTGTAAAGTTCAAAAGGAATATTGGACTGTTTCAGAAGATCTGTGACCTTTGCCGTAACACCGAACTTTACCAGATCAGGATCACTGGCAACAAACGCCTTCTGAAAGCCATGTGCTTTCATTTCATTGACGATCTCTTGAATGGCACCCGCGCCATGATAGGATACTGGGTTTAAAGAAATACGATTCGACATATAAATTCTCCTTCTTTGCGGTACTTCCCGCTGCTACCTATAATCTAATGATTTGTGAAATCTAAAACAAGTTACATCTCTTTCGAAATGTAACCTTCGTGATTAAGCAAGTATTTTTAACTTTTTAAAGAGATCCGACAGGGCCTTCGGCATGGCCGCGATCATGGTAGCGGTCAGTTCTTCCGGGCTCTTCGGCATTTCCTGCATGACCCATTTC
>JAAYWN010000180.1 GCA_012516665.1 Erysipelotrichaceae bacterium | reverse complement strand
CTAGTCTGATCGACTGAGCATCCTTTCATATACATCATATTTATTTTTCTTTCAGGACAATATAAGCACTGCTGCCGGAGCCGATGGAAGCCGTTGTGACTTCGGCGGTTTCTTTGCTTTTGACGGAACCGTCAGAATTATATGTATATTTCGTTACGGTGACAGTCTGACCGGAAGAAGTCGGTTTCACTGTTCCTTCTGTCATATACATGATATAGCTATCTCCGCTTTTTTTGATCATCCACATTCTGCTCGAAGTAAGCTTCAGTTTCTGGTTGATCGCATGGGTCCAGGATTCTGTTATCCCACTGTTGAAGGCCTCTTCAGGTGAATCGGAATCGATCTGTTTGCCATTCTTTAAATATTCGGTCAATGCCTGTGTGTTGCCATCGGAGGTCTGACGCGTGATCTGACTGATGTTTTTGATGATTATTTCACCCATATTGGAAGCGAATGTTTCGGCATCGTCGGTATGCTTGCTGCAGGTGATAGTGACCGTGTTATCTTTGAAAAGAGTGATCGTATAAGTGCCGCCTTCGGGACAGATGCCGCTGACTTGATTGCCATTGACAGTGCCTTCAACGCTCTTGGCCGCATCATTGATCCAATCCTGTTCTGATCCACCAGGATTGAGCATTTCAGATGTACGGAAGGCAGCTAAAAGACTGCGGCGGTTTGCCATGCAGGCGGTCTCTTTGGTCTTCTTCAGACTGGCAGTGAAGATCGGAATCGAGACGGCCGCAAGGACACCGATAATAGCAGTGACGATCAAAAGCTCTGCCAAGGTGAAACCATTCTTATTTTTATGACGTTTCTTCATGAAAGGCTCCTGGATATACCTTTATCATATACTGCTTTATAAATAATAAAATGGGCATCTGTGAGCAATGATCGCAATAGAAAAATATGCGGTATTTTGCTCAATTTTAAATGAAAGTCCCTTTTCACGGAAAGTCCCTGTGAAATAGGACTTTTCTCTTTGCATAGGTATGTTCAATTTTCAGAAAGTATGTAGAATAATAGGTATAGATGATCTGGAGAAGGTACACAAAAGCTCTGCTTTCATAAGAAGTTTTGTTAAATTCTCAGTGAAAGTCCCTGATTCTTGAATGGGATGTGCTGCCAGATTGTTTAGCGGAGAATAGGTGCCAGTTTGACTTGATCATGGGCGAGATGAGTAAGTCTGTTAAGCTGCAGCACCTTTTCTATTACATTGAATAAAACGGATAAGGCTGGCAATGCATTGGCTGGCAGCAGCTTTGCGATTGCAGGAACCTTTGCTGGCAATACGGAAGATTCAGAAAAAGTCCTTGTCGATGGAGAGGCAAGCGGATTTTTGAGCAGTCAGCTGATCATCGGCAATACGTATGTGATCAAAGAAACGGCTGCTCCAAAAGGCTATGCGAAGATCAAGGATTATTCTGTCAAAGTAAATGAGAATGGTACGCTCACGGCAGTTGGTACACTTCCTGCTGGTGTTACGCTGGATCAGAATACAGTTGCCGTTGCAGACCATAAAACAGATGTTACGGTGAAGAAACAGGACGCTGCGGGAAATGCATTGATTGGAAGTACAATAAAGATCACAGGTGTGTTCTCTGACAGCAATGATCAATCTTCGGTCAAGATAGTCTTAGATGGCACGCAGGATACAGGAACATTGCTTGGCAAACTGATTGAAGGAAATGATTACACCCTTGAAGAAACAGCGGCTCCAAATGGATATGAAAGTATTCATTCCTTTATGTTCCATGTCAATGATGACGGAAGCTTAGCCTTTAAGGGAGATCATGATCAGAATATCTCTTTGGAAAATGATACATTGATCATTAAAGATGCAGAGACATCGATCAGTTTCATTAAATATGATGAAGAAGAAAATAAGTTGGTCGGATCGACCTTTGCATTGACAGGAAAAATGAGCGATGATCCGGAACATGATGCAACGATTGAACTGCTCAATGGCACAGCATCTGAAGAAACACTGAACAAAGAACTTATTATCGGAAATTCATATACATTGCAGGAGAAATCTGCCCCGAAGGGATATATATTGCTTAAAAATCCAATTACCTTCAGTATCAATGCGGATGGTACAGTTGAGCTTGCCGATGGCACTTCTTCTGCTGTCAATCTGACGAAAGAAGGAAAAGGAATCAAGATCATGGATACAATGATCAGCGTTCAGCTGAGGAAAGTATCCAAGGATACAAAGGATTTAATACAGGGTGCAGACTTTAAGATCACAGGTAAATTCGTAAATGGCAAGACAGAATTGACAGGTACGCCGGAAGAGCTCAGTGAGCAGATGAAGGGCAATCTGTATGCCAGTGACATTAACGCAGATAAGAGTACTTGGTCAGTATATTCAGTTGCAGAGACAAAGAGACCGGATGGCTATTTGATCGAAGAGAACCCAGCAGAATTCCTTGTCGATGATCGATCGCAGATCCATGTTGTGAGCGATGAATCAAAATGTACTTCGCTTGCAGATGGTGTGACTTTGGACTTTGCGGATGATGCCACAAAGGTATCTATTCTGAAGACAGATACCAATGGCAAAGCACTTAAGGGAGCACAGTTTCAGATGGAAGGAACGTTAGCGGATGGCTCTAAGGTAAAGAACATTATATCTGAGACAGAGGCAAGTACATTCAAAGCTTTGTTCATCACTGGCAATACATATACGATCAATGAAGTGAAAGCGCCGGATGGCTATGTCAAGATGAAGGATACAGTCAGCTTTACGGTAGGTGATGATGGTCTGCTAAAATTGGCAGATGGAACATCGTCTGCGGTGACACTGAGCGGAGATCAGAAAGAGATCAAGATAGCAGATGAAGTATCCAAGATCTCTGTACTGAAGACAGATACCAAAGGCAAAGCACTTGCCGGTGCCCAGTTCAAGATGGAAGGAACATTCGCGGATGGCTCTAAGGTACAGAACTTTGCATCTGAGACAGAAGCAAGTACCTTCAAAGCACTGTTTATTGCAGGAAATACATATACGATCAGTGAGACGAAAGCACCGGATGGCTATGATGCCATCAAGGGATCCATCAGTTTCACGATCGATGAAGCGGGAAAGATCATCCTGAACAGCAGTACAAAACTTGCGGAAGTGAGCGGAGATGGTACAGTGCTGAAGATTGCCAATACGGAAACATTTGTTCCGGTGGATACAGGGGATAAGACAAATACAATCCTGTATTTCGGTATTATGATCGGAGCAGCTGCCATTGCCATTGCCTTGATCATCTTTCGGAGAAAAAAAGAACAGCATTAAAAACAGGGATGCCTAGTCTGATCGACTGAGCATCCTTTCATATACATCATATTTATTTTTCTTTCAGGACAATATAAGCACTGCTGCCGGAGCCGATGGAAGCCGTTGTGACTTCGGCGGTTTCTTTGCTTTTGACGGAACCGTCAGAATTAT
>JAAYWN010000179.1 GCA_012516665.1 Erysipelotrichaceae bacterium | reverse complement strand
TGGCAACACGGTAAAGCTGCTGCCGATCAAGATCCTGATATGTCTGAGCCAGTGCCCCATAGCTTAAGGCATAGACTTTATCCGCCAGTGTCTTCTGATCATCACCAGCTTCATATGGGAACGAAGAATCTATTCTTCGATCATCCATTAAATAAACACTTAGTTCTTTTGACAGTTCAATGCAGAGCTCCTTATGGCCCTTGAACCCAAGTTTCTTGCAGAAACGAATTACCGTACTTTTTGAGACAAAGATCCGATTTGAAAGCTCCTCTAATGACAGATTGATTGCTTCCTGACTGTTCTCTTCCAGAAAAGAGGCAATTTCACGCTCTGTCGGGGTAAATGCACTTCTTTCATGAATCTGATCAATTACTCTCATTCCTATATTTTAATTGACACTAAAGCAAAAGAAAAGGAGATGTTTTTACGCATCTCCTTCACGATTATTTCAGCTTGCTTGATCAAGCAGCAGCTTCTTCCGTAGCCGGCTGTCTGTTGGAAGCAATGACGAATGGCGCATAGATCAGAATTGAAGTAGCGAAGCAGATCAACTGAGATACAGCACCCATGATATTTCCACCTGAAGCCAAGAAGCCTAAGATACCTACTGGAGTTGTCCATGGAGCATCGACGACCATGACTGGGCAGAAGCCAACAGCTGTTAAGAAATAGCCGAGAGCTACAGAAACGATTGGAGCTAAGAAGAATGGAATACCAAGCAATGGGTTCATGACCATTGGGATACCGAAGACGATAGGCTCATTGATGTTGAAGATTCCGCAAGGAATAGCCAGCTTAGCAATAGCTCTGTAATCATCTCTCTTAGAGAACAGCATGATAGCAATGATCAGACCGCCTGTGATGCCTGAACCTGTCAGTGAGAAGAAGGTCGACATGAATGGGTTGTTGATCAGAGCGTACTTTTCGCCGGAAGCAGATACGCTGCTAGCATATGGAGAAAGTCCAGTTGCGAACAGAGCATTGTTTGTTCCAGCAGCAGCTGTTAAGAATGGAGCATAAACAGCCTGCATAACGTTTGGTCCATGAATACCGAACCACCATAACAGCATCATGATCAATACGATGACTAAGAAGCCCGGCAGACCAGTCATGATTGCCTTAACTGGTGCAAAGATCGCATTGATGATAGCGAATGTATTCAATCCAAGGAATGTTGTGAAGCAGAATCCAACAAGAGATACAACAAATACTGTAATGACTGTTGGGAACAGTACTGCGAATGACTGAGCAACGTTTGGCGGAACAGAATCAGGCAGTGTGATCTTCAGCTTGCCGCTCTGGATGAGCTTGACATAAAGAAGAGTAGCTAAGATACCTACCAGTAAGCCAACGAACAAGCCCTGCGCATTTGTATATGTTGATGTAACAGCTCCGCTCAATGCTACATTGACAGAAGCAGTTCCATCACCGGCAGCTGTCAATGCTCCGTTGGAGCCATCTGCCAATGCCTTAGCTGTATAAGCAGCTGTAGGGTTTGTGTTGATCAGTGTAACGAAGGAAGCCAATGCAACTGCTGGTACAGTTCTGTCGCCCTTCAGGCCAAGATTCTCAGCATAGTGGATCGCTACGAGAATACATACAGAGACTGCCATGAAGTTCATACATCCATAGTTAGCAGTTGTGAAGATTGGTTCCAGTACGTGCAGCCAAGCCATCCCATTGATGTTAGCTAAGGAAGCGTAGCCTGGGTTCGTGGTTGTGATGACCCACTGGAACAGAGTGCAGAATGAACCCATGATGATAATCGGCATGTTATCAATAAATCCGTCTTTAATTGCACTTAAGACTTTGTTGGATTGCATCTTACCAGCGACGGTAAGAAGGCCGTTCATAAACTTGTCATTCATTTGGAATTATTTCCCCTTTCGATACTTTGAATTTAAAGTCAAAAGTAAGCGTTTGCAATGATTATGTGACGAATTGCTACATAATTTCCGCAGTAATCAGTAAAACAGTTCATTTTTGAAACTTATTTTGTTTTAATTGTCATATTTTTAAAATTATCACTAGTTTGTTTTACTTTTTCGTTATATTTATGAAACATTAATTTCAAGACTTTGTGTAAATTATGTGAGCGATTGTCACAAAATCATAAAAAGCCACTTAAATCCACGTGGTAAATCGGTTTATTTAATCTAAAGATTATTTATCTTTTACAGTTTTCCCTTCTTCTGCCCTCAGCTTCTAATTAGAAGTAATTTCCTGTTTCCTTCTTTTTACCATTAATAATACAAACATTGAATATAAGTATTTCTCGTAATTATGTTTTGTTAACGGGCATATGGTTCAGGAGAACGAAAATCCTTAACTAGAGGCATAATAGCCGAATCATTCTACTTGATTTGAATTATGACAATACTTTTACTTATTATCTCTGTCTACTTGACTGGGATATATCACGGCCTCGCATATCATTTTTCAGTATGCTGTCAGCAGAAGGGGGAAATGAACGTGTCTATAAAAGGTGTGATCACAGTCACACCTTTTTCAAGCCATTCAATTGTTCACATTTCAGTTTTCTTATGATCTGTTGATTCCAATTCATCAATTCTTGACTTTAAGATCTGATTCGGCGGTTCAAGATTAGTTCCTTCTATTTTATCTATTAAGATTTTTGCAGCGACCGTTCCTTCTTCATAAGCCGGCTGTACAATGGTTGTAATTGACGGAACGACCAACCTGCTCCATTCATATGAATCCATGCCAAGCAGCCCAATCTCATCTGGAATACGATCTGCATACGGTTCCAACGCCATATGCACTTTATTCAAAAGCCAATTGCTTGTTGCATAGATACATACGTCTTTTGCCTTGAGATAAAGCTCCAGCTGTTCCCGCAATTCATCAATCGCAGTTTCTTTGTTTGCCACGATTACATCATATGGCATATGCTCAATTTCAAGATGGTCAACAAATCCACGGCATCTCTCCTGCCGTGTAACGATCTTAGAAGGATCCGCTGTCACCAGAACAAAATGCTGATAGCCTTTTTTTATTAAGAAAGAAACTGCATTGTATGCTGCTTCATAGTTATTTGTTTTGACCCACAATCCTTTTGTATTATGATTCGGTGAATCAAAATAAACAATCGGTTTTTTGATCTGCATTCCTTCCCACATTATTTCAAACTGAGCTGTTGGCTGAACAATATAACCGCTGACGCCCATCTGATTCATGCTATTAATACAATGCCGTTCATTTTCCAGCTGATAATCACTGAAGCCAAGCATCAGATGATAATCTTTTGCACTGCAATAATCAGCCAGTCCTTTAACAATATGATTAGCAAAGGGACTTGTTATATCGCCGATGATGACACCGATCAAATGATTCCTTGCATCATTTTTCTGAGCTTGTTCTTCCTCTTCAAGATAATTAGTTTTAGCAACTGCATCTTCAATTTTACTTCGCGTAGCTTCAGACATTTTGCTGTATTTACCATTCAAGTAGAAAGAAACAGTGGTTTTTGATACATCTGCCAATTTTGCGATATCACTGATTGTTGCTTTGCTTCTCATATTGCATGCACCTGCCTGTTTCCATCGATATTAGCAGGTTGTCTCCTTCACGTCAAAATTCATCTGTTAACATCTTCATTATTTTTATAACATGCATTAATGTTTTTTCATTTCCCACATTTCCAGGGAACACTATATATGGGACATTGGAAAATAAAGCCCCTGCTTCGCCGCGCCACACAGTGATTCCTTTTTCTATCTGTCCCAAAACAAGAACACGATCCGTTCTCATCACCATTTTTCCAAGAGCGCATGACGTGATGCCTCCTTTGCCAATAATGAAAGATGGTACAGTATGTATTTTCTTTATAACTGATAAAAAGCATTCAGAAATCTTCGATGTAAAAACCAATTGTGCCTGTTCATCCTTATCTGGCAGATCAATTCGTCGGCGATCCGTCATATAGCATACCGTTCTCCCCGCCACAAGATACTCTTCTATCTTCTTGGCACAGTTGTCGGCTTCTATCTGCTGGGCTTTTATTCCCTGAAGCAGCGAGCTTTGATGAAATACAACAGTTTGACATATTCCATTTTCTTCAGCAGTCCGCAGCTGCCTCGTCGTTTTTTCTACATGCGAGCCTGCAACAATCAGGCCGCCTCCAGCATTCGTCGTATCTGCTTTCTTTGGTCTCCAGTCTTGAATATATGGCTGTTTCATTAAATATCGAATCATTGAGGATGCACCGCGATAAAGAAAATGTTTTCCTTTCCGGCATGCTTTAAGATACTGCAGAGCAAAATAAGCAATCTGTTTATCATTCACTGCATTCACAATGATGAACTGGCCATCTTCTGCCTTCATAAGCTGGTCCAGCACCTTGCTGGATTGTTCGTCCAGAGCAGAATTGCTAATAGAAATGAAATGATCCATGCTGATCTTCTTCTGTCTCTTTTCGCAGATATACTCGATCAAATTTGAAGAATGATAGGCAAATGTTCTGTCTTGTGCAAATTCCGTTTCACCAATCGGGATCCAACGATCATGATCTGCTGCATAATGAATATCATTCTGTGTCAGTCTGTTTCCTTCAATAAAACAAGGGCAGATGATCTCGGCCCCTGGATCTTTTCCATCATTTCTTATGGCAGCAGCGATTGCATCCACTTCACAAGGATAATTCCAGCGCAGCGTTGAATCACTTCTTGATAGGATCTGAACATCTTTATTCAATACTCTAGCTTCGGTAAGAATTGTTCTCACCAATGTAGTATGAAGTGCAATTGTATCTCTCTTCAAAAGGCTTCTTGAATTGGTCAGTATAAATGAAGCCGCATGATTATCATCATTCAACAGTTCATCAATCTGTTCCCTGCCCCATTTAAAATACACATACACATCATTGCTGCATTGTGTGCCGGTCGGATCATCATCTAAGATAATAAATTTTTGGCTGTTCCTTTTCTGTTCCTGTTTGATTTCTGCTAAAATCTCTTTCAATTCCATTGAATGAGCCCCTTCAGAAATTGATAAAGCCTGCAATGATCACATCGATCACGCAGATGACATATCCAGTATATCGAGAAATATTTTCCTGCCGGCTCCACTTATTATCAGGATCGTTCATCTGCCGTTTTGCAAAATGCAGCTTTGCATACAGCAGGCATCCCATGCCTGCAATCAGCAGAATAATCATCACTATCATTTTTGCCATATGTCAATTCTCCATTTCAAGCATTTCTTTAACTTTTTCAACTGCCAGTCTAGGCGATGTCAGCACTGGTTTCTCGGTTTTTCCTAAACACGGAAGGATGGCTGTCATTGATCCCTGTGCCAGCATAACTACATCACATTCTTTTTCAGCATCTTCAATTGCCTTTTTTACCAGCTGATTATGCTTTTCAGTATTATGTTCTTTCATTAAGATATCCAGTGCACCATTCACAAGATATGCTTTCACTTCCACTTTCTTATGTATTTCTTCTGCTTTCTGATAAACCAAATTGCAGCTAGGCTTCACGGTACTAGCTACTGTTGCAACAACACCGATCACACTTCCCTCCTGCACTGCTTTTTCGCACATTGCTTCGTCTATACGAAGTGTTTTGCAGGACACTTCTTTTCTAGCCAGATCAAATGCTTCACCTACCGAACTGCATTGGTTAAAGATCAAATCAGGGCCCATGCTTTCGGCCACTGCCATATATACATTCATTCTGCGGATGACATCCGGTGTCAATCCACCATGATTTTTTACTTCTTCCAGCAGACTGTCATCGATAATATTGACCATTTCTGCATTTGGCAAAATTTCATGGAACAGATCTTTCAAATCATTCAATGAGACTGGGCTCGTATGGATCAGCACCACCTTTTTCTTTTTCATTGGTCTCCTCCCGTATATTCTTCTAATTCTTTCATTGCTTCATAAATTCTCTCACTGGTCACAGGATATGGCACATGGATCAATTCCTGATTATTCTGTGCTGCCTGCAGAACATCATGAAGATCTTCATGAATGTCCAGACCAAGCTGGGATAGTTTTATCGGCAGCCCTAAATCTTTATTAAATATATATGCTTTCTGAAGCAGATCTTCCTGATGATCCATCATCAGCTGTACCAAGGTTCCGTACGACACGATCTCGCCATGCAAATGATGTTCATCCACCTCTTTGCGGTTAGTTAGCCCATAATACAGAGCATGCGCCAATGCACTGTTATAATCTTTCGACACAGACACTGAAACAGCACCTGTCGAGATAATAATATTCTGAACTGCTTCTTCAAAAGCAGCAGATACCGTATGCTTTTCTGCATCTCGATATGCCTGTCTGCCGCAGTCAAGAATATCATAGAAACACAGTTCTCCGATCTTGATTCCCAACCGTGATGGATACGTCAATGTGTCTCCTCGTGCCGAAAAGATTGATTCAACATGTTTAGCCATGGTATCTCCCATGCCAGCCCATACATATTTGAGCGGTGCCTTTGCCAAAATTTCGGTATCAATAAAACAATGCACTGGAGGTTCCGCCAGCTGTGCTATCTCACGGAATGAACCATCTGGATGATACATAATTGCAATTTTTGTTACTGGTGCACAGTTGGATGCAATGGTCGGACAGGAATAAACTGGCTTATGCAGTTTCCACCCAGCGTACTTTACCGTATCTGTGCATTTCCCGCCGCCGACAGCCAGCAAGAAAGAAACATCGTTTATCTTTGGATCCTGCAGAATCCTTTCAGCATTTTCAATAGATGCTTCGTGACCATATACTCCCTGTGCAGCCACTGCAATACCTGCATTTGATAATGCGGAAAGAATCTTCTGGCCAGCCGCGTCCCATGCTTTCTTTCCATAATACACTGCACATGAAGTTCCTGCTTGACGTAATATTGTATGAAAGTTCCGATACGCATCAATGCCAATTGTATATCTCGGCAGATAAATACTGTACATGCTTATACCTCCTATAAAGAAAGCCGGGTATTCCCCGGCATTAAAATAATGTTATTTTGTCTCTGCCATACTTCTTACATATGCTTCCAATTCACTGTCTTTGCAATTTGCATAGAAGCAATCCAAGAATCTAGGTGTCAGGCTCTTTTTAACGATTTCTGGGTCAATTGCTTTCAAGCCTTCAATAAGCGGCTTATACGTTTCTGTTTTTACACGATACAGCGTAGCGGCATTCTTATTCTGCGATTCCTTGCGATCTGCTGGATAGCCCATACCTTTCGGTGATCCAAAAGCTTTTTCAAAGATCGTATGAATATTCAATTCAGCGCCCCAGCCAAATCCTTTGGCAAATGGAATTGACAGTGCATTGCCGTTATTGATCTGCAGGAATAAATAAGCATCTGTCGGTTCAATGCAATACCCGCATACAACACCAGGAAAACTATTCAGTGCCATCAAAGCACCCTGACCCGTTCCGCATCCTGCGACAACGAAATCTGCTGCTTTAGAGTTCAGCAGCAGAGCTGCCTGCACCCCTAAGTTTAAATATGTCAGATAATGCGGATCATCATCTCCTGTCATTCCTGTATTGAAGACAGTATGTCCCATCGGATCCACAACATCCTTCAGCTGTTCTAATATAATCGAATTCTTGCTTGCTTGGCTGAATTCATTCATTAATGCAATATTCATCTCAGTGTTATCTCCTTTTCACTGTCATTTTCAAAATAAGAAGAGAGCTCTGCTCTGCTTCTCTTGCAAACTACTCTTTGCTTGCTAAAACAGCTTCACCATACCCATAAGCATCTTTGGAACCGATGATCTCGATATAGTCTTTCACGAATTTTTTCACGGCCGCTTCTGCGGTGACCATGATATCCAGATAATTTGTTTCTGGAGCATCCTGCCACTTTGCTTTCATAGCATCTGCAGCAGCATGGAATGCATCTGTGCATACATTAATTTTATTGATTCCGCCTGCAACAGCTTTGCGGATGTTTTCTTCACCAGAACCAGATCCGCCATGCAATACTAATGGCATCTTCAATTCAGCTTTCAATTCAGCCAATCTGTCAAAATCCAATACCGGTTTCATTCCTTTTGGATAATCACCATGAGCTGTGCCAATTGCCACTGCCAGCGCATCAATACCAGTGCGATCAACGTAGTCACGTGCCTGCGCAACATTGGTATACAGATCAACATGACTGTTATCGCCAACATCCGCCTGCCCAACATGGCCAAGTTCACCTTCTACACAGATGCCCTTTGCGTGTGCCATAGAAGCAATCATTGCCACACGTTTTACATTTTCTTCATAAGGAAGAGAGGACGCATCAATCATAACAGAAGAGAAACCATAGCGCATTGCTGCAACTTCATCCTCAAATTTTGAACCATGATCAAGATTTAAAGCTACTGGTACATTGACCTTTTCTGCCATTTCCTTGATCATAGGGACCATTTCTTCAGGATGCGCTAGTTTTGCCATCTGGCCTACACCGATATTGACTATGATCGGGGAATTCTCTTCGGCTGCTGCTGTAATTACCGCTCTCGCCATTTCCATGTTCACACTGTTCACTGCCATGACTGCATAGTTATGCGCATTGGCGTGAGCCAAAATATCTTTCATTGAAACGTACATTTATGTGTCCTTCTCTCTATTTTTTAATCAGTTGATATTGATATCCAGATCTTCAGAAACTTCTTCTTCCTTTGTATCTTCCTCAGCTGCAGGCTTCTTTAAGAATGCGTAGATGACCGCAGTTACGATGGAACCAATGACCAATGCCAATACGAAGTAGTACCAGTTCGTCGTTACAGGAAGGATAAAGATGCCGCCGTGAGCAGCCGGTGTATGGCAGCCAAGTGCCATGACCATGCCAGAAGCAATCGCGGATCCAATCATCGAAGAAGGAATTACTCTTAACGGATCATCTGCCGCAAATGGCAGAACACCTTCAGTGATGAAGCAGAGTCCCATCGGAATACATGAGATACCAGCATCTCTCTGTTCACGTGTAAACTTCTTTGGTGCAATCAATGTGGCGATGCCAATGCCGAGCGGAGGTGTCATGCCGCCAACGATCTTTGCAGACTCAGCAGCTGAGCCGATGCCATCCGGCTGATCAGCGAACAGTGCATTCGCTGCCATAGAAGCAGTCTTGTTGATAGGGCCGCCCATATCGAAGCCCATGCAGGCACCAATGACAGCACCGATGATAAATAAGGAACCCGAAGACAATGAAGTGATCCATACCTGGATTGCATCCATACATAGCGCCATTGGCTTGCATACGATCCAGAAGAACAAAGCACCAGCTATCAATGTGGACAATACCGGAATGATCATTACCGGCATCAGCCCCTCCAAAGCTTTCGGCATCTTCCAGCCTTCCATCCATTTCACGATCCAGCCAACAACGAATGCCATTAACATAGCACCTAAGAAGCCAGCCTTTGCAACGTTTGCCGTATACCCAAGAATAAATGCCGGTACAATACCAGGACGATCCGCCATTGAATAAGCAATGCCTGCCGCCAATACTGCACAGGCGAAGCTCATTGCATAATCTGATAATTTGGAAATTGCCCACCAGAACTGTGTCCAGTCAAAAGCGTTGAGATTTGTAAAAATTGTAGCAGCTGATTTTGCATCTGGTCCAAGACTTCCAATTGTGTATCCGCCAAAGCCCTTTGCTAATGCGCCTAAAATACCACCAGCAACGACCATTGGAATCATGTAGGAAATACCTGTCATCAAATGTTTTTTCAATGATGCACCTGTTTCTTTAGCCATAATCTTCCCTTTCTTATTTTTTTCTTGACCCTTAATAATCTTGTTACTTCAGATTCAGTTTCTTTTGAATTGTAGCAATCAGACTCTTTGGGCTCTTCATGGCAACACTGATTGGAATGTCTACCACATGTTTGCCCTTGAAACGCTCCATGCCGCCAATTTGGATATCATGTGCAATGATCACAACATCTGCATCTTTGATTTCCTGATCAGTCAGCTTATTCTGAACACCAATTGTTCCCTGCGTTTCAAGTTTGCACTCACATCCCATTTCTTTTGCAGCGTTCTGAATTTTTTCTGCAACGATGTAGGTATGAGCAATGCCTGCTGTGCAGGCTGTAACTCCGACAATCTTCATTATGCACCTCCTTTTTTGTTGCCGTTTCTTACTGATACTTTTAGGTTAGCATCCGTAAAAATCCATAGGCATGAATATCAGCGAACGCATTCCGGTAATTGTTTGCTTTACTGTCATTTTCTTGTTAACCAATTTACCAGCTGTCACCCCGCATAAATGAAAACGCTTGCATGTGCCTGGGCTTTCTATCATACATTTTTATATCTGTCTTGTTTTTTATGTTTATCTGTTTACTATTCATTTCATTTTGTTTAATCAATTATTTATTATTTTTTCCTGATTTAACTGATCAATAACGTTAACTTTTCCAGTTTTTATAACTAAATCATTCTTGCAGGCAGCTTTGCACAGATCCTTTTGATCTGCGCACTGTATTCGCTTG
>JAAYWN010000178.1 GCA_012516665.1 Erysipelotrichaceae bacterium | reverse complement strand
TCGGATCTCTGCTATATATCGGCAGGTGCATGTTGTCTATTATAAAGGTGACTTCAATTTTTCAAAAATATGCAACTATGGTGCCAGCTGTGCCCACGGCGATTATCTTCTCTTTATGAATAATGATGTAGAAATGATCAATCCCGAAGCAATTCTAGAAATGATGGGGTATGCACAAAGACCTGATGTCGGTATTGTCGGCTGCCGTTTATTATACGATGATGACACAATTCAGCATGCGGGTGTTGTTGTTGGAATTGGCGGTGTCGCGGATCATATTTTCCGCGGTCATGTCTCTGAAAACAATACCTACTTCAATCTTGCGATGACTGCTAGAGATTATTCAGCTGTTACCGCCGCTGTAATGATGGTACGCCGTGATGCTTTTGAAGAAGCACAGGGATTTGATGAAAACTATGCTGTTGCTTTCAATGATATAGATTTCTGTTTAAAGGTACGGAAACTGAATCGGCTTGTTGTATACAACCCTTATGCTTCATTCCACCATTATGAATCAAAATCAAGAGGCGCCGAAGATACCTATGAGAAACAGGTAAGATTTGCCGCAGAAACAAAACTGTTTGTATCAAAATGGAAAGACTTCATACTAAATGGAGATCCATATTACAATCAGAACTTAACCGTTCATAACAGTGATTTCTCCTGCCGAAATCTTGCCATCGAAAAAATCGGTGATACCTTTTATAAAAAGAGCATGATCCATGCTATTCTTACGGAATCACCGGAGCAGATTGTTCAGGATAATCAATAACTCATTTTCCAACAAAGGAAGCAGCTGATCTGCTTCCTTTGTTTATTCTTATAAATTGAAATACACAAACAGCATACGGTCTTTTCCATTCATGTCTTTTAAGATCTCATATCGTGTTCCCGGCAGGATCTCTTCTACTAAAGCAGACATTCTTTCTCTCTGATCCCAGCCCATTTCAAATGCCATGAAGGCTTTATCCTTCAATACCTTACGGCAGTCTTCAAAGATCATACGATAGAACTTCAGACCGTCTTCGCCGCCAAATAATGCCACATGCGGTTCATAGTCGACAACGGACTTTTCCATCTTTTCCTGGGCAGGAATATACGGAGGATTGGATACAAGCACATCCAGCTTTGTTCCTGCGGCAATCAAAGGTTTCAGCATATCTCCGGCAGTGAACTGAATCTCTGCGCCATTGATCTCTGCATTCTTTCTTGCCGTGACTAAAGCTTCTTCCGAGATGTCGGTCGCGCTCATATGGACCTTTGGTTCTTCTTTTGCCAATACGATGGCAATAGCACCGGAGCCTGTTCCTACATCTGTACATTCGATCGTTTCATTTCCTGGGAAGTATTCGTCCATGCGGCCAAGAATATTCGCACAGAGCTCTTCCGTCTCAGGACGAGGGATCAGTACATCTTCATTGACGATCATCTTGTAGCCATAGAACCAGGAATAGCCTAGGACATGTTCCATCGGTTCCTGTTTCAATATCCTTGCCATGCCTTCATCAAACTCTTTTTCCAATTTCGCTGGCATTTTTTCTTCATAGTGAAGATAAAGATCATATCTTTCTCTCTGTGACAGCTCTACTAAAAAGGCCATGACCGTTTCAGCTGGAACGTCATTCTGTTCACAGAGCTCTTCATATTTTCTGACACTCTCAGAGAACGCTGTCATTACGCTGCTTCCTCAAGCTTTCTCTTTTCTTCTTCTGCCTGCAGTGCTTCAATCACTTCATCCAGCTTTCCTTCCATGATCATATCCAAATGGTTGGTCGTGTAGTGAATGCGATGATCCGTGACACGGTTCTGCGGATAGTTATACGTACGGATCTTCTCAGAACGGTCTCCCGTCCCGATCTTTGCCCTTCTGATCTTACCTGCTGCTTCTTCTTTTCTGCGCTTCATTTCTTCATAAACACGGGAACGAATAATACGCAGTGCAGTTTCTCTGTTCTCGATCTGTGAGCGTCCTTCCTGGCAGTTGACGGTAATGCCTGTCGGTACATGCACGATCCTTACAGCAGAATCTGTCTTATTGATATGCTGTCCTCCTGCGCCTGAAGCACGATGTGTTTCAAAGGTCAGATCATCCATATTCAATTCATAGTCTTCATCTTCGATTTCCGGCTGTGAAAGAACGGTAGCAGTCGATGTATGAATACGCCCCTGGGTCTCTGTCTTTGGTACACGCTGTACCCGATGCACACCAGATTCCCATTTCAAAGCTTTATAAACATCGTCTCCTTTAATAGAGAAGACGATTGTTGAAAAGCCTCCCGCTTCCGAAGGAGATGCTTCCATGACCTGTACTTTCCATCCTTTGCTTTCGGCATATCTTGTATACATACGGTATAGATCTCCGGCAAAGATATTGCCTTCATCGCCGCCTGCACCGCCGCGGATCTCCATGATAGCATCGTGGTCATCTTCCGGGTCCCTAGGGATCAGCAGCTTCTGAATATGGCCGAGGAGTTCCTCTCTCTGCGGAAGGCACTCATCCAATTCCACCTGTGCCATTTCTTTGATCTCCGGATCTTCTTCCTTCAGCAGATCCTGTGCCTGGGCAATATTGTCATCCAACGTCTTCAATGAATGCCATGCATCCACCGCTCCCTGCAGATGTGCCTGCTCTTTGCTTAATCTGGTCAGTTTCTTAGGATCAGAAACAATATCTTCTTTTACTAATTCTTCCCCGATCTCGTTATATCTCTTCTCGAGATCGCTCAATTTTTCTCTCATTGCATCCATAAATATCCACTCCTGCTTTTCTTGCCTGTCAACTGTATCATATTACAGCAGTTCCTGCCTATCAAATAAAAGAGATAAGATCTCTCCTATCTCCTCAATCCTTCTTCAGATCACGATAATCCGTCTTTGTACTGATGCTGTGATGCAGTCTGCGCAGAGCCTTGGATTCGATCTGCCGGATCCGCTCTCTGGTGACATTGCATTGTCTGCCGACTTCTTCCAAAGTCTTAGGCTGATTGGTGCCATCTAGACCAAACCGCATCCTGACGATCTTCTCTTCTCTTTTAGGAAGCTCTTTCAGCATCTTGTTGATCTGTTCCTTAATAACAGTATTGTTTGCGAAATCCATTGGATTGACCGCATTCTCATCCTGGATAAAATCTCCCAGACTGCTGTTATCATCATCACCTGTCGGTGTTTCCAAAGAAACAGTATCCATTGCGATCTGCTGGATCTCACGGACCTTTTCTGCAGTCATGCCTTCGCCTAAACGCTTGGCAATCTCCTGTGCCGTTGGGTCACGATTCAGTTCCTGATTCAGCTGTCTCTGTGCACGGTTGACTCGATTGATCTGTTCGGTCATGTGCACTGGGATACGGATATCTCTGGACTGATCCGCAATCGCTCTGACCATGGACTGCCGGATCCACCATGTTGCATAGGTTGAGAACCGGAACCCTTTATCCGGATCAAACTTTTCCACTGCTCTCATCAGCCCGATATTGCCTTCTTGGATCAGATCCT
>JAAYWN010000177.1 GCA_012516665.1 Erysipelotrichaceae bacterium | reverse complement strand
TATTACAATAACGAAAGAATCCAAGTCAGATTAAAAGGTTTAACTCCTTGTCAATATCGGAGCCAAACCTTAGAATTAAATCATTAAATTGCTTTGCCCAAATAATTGGGTTCACTGTATTGCGGCCATGTATTTATTTTGCTTTGCCTTGATCTGCAGTGCTCTGCATTTTAGCAGCGATCTCATCCGCATTGCCTAGATACATATGACGGATGGGGTTCCCATTATCATCAAATTCATAGACCAGCGGAACGCCGGTAGGAATATTCACAGTGACGATCTCTTCTTTGCTGAGATGATCCAGGTGCATCATCAATGCTCTGAGAGAATTTCCATGCGCTGCGATCAATACGCGCTCTCCTTGATCGATCAGCGGCAGTATCTCTTCATTGAAGTAAGGAATGACCCGCGCAACGGTATCTTCCAAGCTTTCGCCCAAAGGCAGCAGAGAAGAATCTACATCCTGATAAAGCTCCTGCCTTTTTGGATTCCTTTCATCATCTTCTGACAGCAGAGGCGGACGCACGTCATAGGAACGGCGCCAGATCCTGACCTGTTCTTCACCATATTCTGCAGCTGTATCTGCTTTATTCAGTCCCTGCAGGGCACCATAGTGACGTTCATTCAGTTTCCATGATGTATGGATCGGTATGTCCGGCTCGTCCAATTTTGCCAAGACGATTTCTAATGTATGCTGTGCTCTAGTCAGATACGATACAAAGGCGGTATCAAAGTGATATCCGTTTTCTTTCAGCAGTTTTCCAGCGCAGTCTGCTTCCTGGATCCCTTTGGGACTGAGATCAACATCTGTCCATCCTGTAAAGCGATTCTCCAGGTTCCATTGGCTTTCACCATGTCTGAGCAATACAAGTTTTTTCATAGCTGCCTCCTAGTTAGTACTCCTAACTATAGACCATCATACTTTGATTGCTAGTGAAATGATCCTGACCGCATGCATACAATAAATACAGAGGGAGTTTCCATCAGAGATCTGTTCTATCATTTTTTGCTTCGGCATAATAAATATTCAGGAAGGTCTCGCCATTTTTCACACGGCGCGACTTGCCGAAAATGCTCACACGGATGTAGCCGCCGCCTCCGTATTGAAGACGGTATGTCACGTTCTGCACTTCGCCGCCTGCCTTTAGTATATCCAAAGCATTCTGGACAATACCGACGTCTTCCGGATGGACGCCATTCATTGCATTGGTGCGATAGATCGTATCGACCTGTT
Organism: Erysipelotrichaceae bacterium; assembly: GCA_012516665.1. Classification (GTDB taxonomy): domain Bacteria; phylum Bacillota_I; class Bacilli_A; order Erysipelotrichales; family Erysipelotrichaceae; genus Bulleidia. The sequence continues at coordinate 1,229 of JAAYWN010000177.1, read as the reverse complement.
CAGCACTCATATGGACAAGTTTTAAGAAGCCTTCGCTGTGATACAGAGGGATGGCAGTGCCGTCTTCTTTGACCTGCATGCGGATAAAGCCGCCGGGAATGCCATTCATGACGGCCAGCTTTTCTTGGTTTTCGCTGCAGATCTCAGCGTTGATATTGCGCCTGGAAATCAGTACAGAAATATAATCTCCCAGAGCAGAAAGACTGTCGATCTGTTCTCTTTTGCGATGCGGTTCTTCTATGGCAGCGACACCGATCATCTGGCCATCCTGTTTTAGGGCAACCGCAAGAAGGGAATGGATGCCGTGATCTCTCAGCAGTTTCTTTTCGGGACTGATATTTTCGGCATGTTCAAGATCGGAGATATCGATCAGATGCTGGCCCGCAAAAGCTTTTTTCCATTCATCCGGTGAACGCATTGTGATCTTTGTCAAAGAGGCAGGCAGATTGGCAACAGCATCTGTGTGCTGCTCATATGTATTGACGGCACACTGATGTTCAAAATCAAATTCATAGATGCAGATGCGCCTGCTTTCAAAGAAAGCAAGCATCCGTGTCAGAATGGCTTCAATGCCAGCTTCCGGATCCTGCTGGGTCAGCAGATTGTGCGCTACATTCTCCAAAAAGCGCAGCTGGTCCATTGTTTCACTCTGCTTCTGTTCGGCAATTCTCTGCGCCGTAATATTTTCACTGGTGCAATAGAGCAGATAACGATAGCCATTGCGAGCAATAACGCGAAGAGTTGAGCGCTGATAGGTCTTATGGGCACATCCTGGCAGATCGATAAAAATGAATTCTGCTGTCTCTTCATTATCAGATTCCAGGGCACTGGCCACGATCCTGTCCATATGCCGGCTGGATTCAATGCTCATATACTTTGCCCAATCCAGTTTCAGCAGATCATCCAGCGTCATGCCGGGCCCCGCCGATCATTTCTAAATACTTATCATTGGCTCGAAGCAGTTCAACTCTGCCGCGGCAGTATTCCATAATACAAGCGCCGCCGATATAGCTGTTGAAGATCAGCGTGTCTATGGAATTCGGATCCCAGAATGCATTGCTGTCAAGATTGGCTACTGTTTCAATGTGCTGCAGATGGGGCTGCTTGGTCCCTTGCGAAGCCAGTCTTGCATAATCATCTGCCGGCATTGGCTTTGCATAAAGATATCCCTGGATATAGTAGCATCCGACAGTCTTCAGAAAATCAGCCTGTCTGACTGTTTCCACGCC
>JAAYWN010000176.1 GCA_012516665.1 Erysipelotrichaceae bacterium | reverse complement strand
TGCTTCCTGTTGCCAAAGCTATTATATGTCGAAAGCATATAAAAAGGTATCATTCCCAATGATCTATCAGGAATTGATACCATTTTTTTCTATTTACTTTATACCTGCATTCTCTTTTACTTCTTCGACCGTACCGTTCCTCTGTCCATTCATAGCATCCAGAAAGATCTGTTTGTTATATGGTGAGATTGTTTTAGCCATGTCAAAGTTTTCAGGATTGGTGATGCGGGTAAAGACCGCACGCTTTACATTGGACATCTTGGTAGTCTGGACTCCATAGCCCTTCGTGATATCTGATTTTGATCCGTTGCTTGACCAATAGTAGATCGTATTGTCACGATTGCCTTCCTCATCTGTGCCTGGTTCCGAACCAAGGTAAACGACCATATGGCCTGCTTCATCTGCCTGTCCGCAGCCAATGTTCTCATTCCAGAAGATCTTCATGAAATCCAAACGCTGTGCCTGATCCCATGCATCGAAATATGCCTGTTCATTCGCATATTCATCCTTCATGCCTACATAGAAACTTTTGCCAGCGCCTAATTCATGGATCAGAACGGCAAGACCGTCAGCGTTTGCATTTGCGCGTCCCCAGCATCCATAGCCGTCATCCTGACGTGGCTTCTCTTCTGTTCCGATCGTGATCGGTTTCAGATTTCTCCAAGCGGCCTGAGATACATGACGTGTTTCCTGTTTTGCATCCCAATTAGAGATTGTCTTTAACAGCAGCATATATGTTGCACTGGAGCAGAAGGAAGGTCTCGCCTTGGCGACGTCGATCGTTGGATACAGATCATTCTCGCCCATTTCAAAAGCAGCGTCCATGCCCTGCCATGTTGTCTGCGTAAATCCCTGTGCCCGCAGAGTGTCATTCAAGTGCAGCTTTGTCAGATAGCCGCCGCCATTCTGGAATTCCGCGAGAGCACCTAGCATAGCATCATTCCATGAATCCAAAGCAATGGGCTGTTCCGAAGCGGAATCTCCTTTTTGGCCCTGTTCGCCCTGCGCGCCTTGAGCGCCCTGTTCGCCTTGAGCTCCCTGTGCACCTTGGATGCCCTGCTCACCTTGCGCTCCTTGTTCACCCTGTTCGACCTGCGCACCATCTGTACCGTTCTGACCAATCACATCGATAATCTCTTGGAGGCCATCTGCACCATCTTTTCCATCCTGCCCTTTTTCTCCCTGGGCTTTGACCCCAGTATCTTTTCCGTTGATCGCAAAGTCTCCATTGTCTAAGATCGAGATCAGTTTTGCCAGATCTTCTTTACTGACCTGAACAGTCTTTTCTTCCTCCTGTACATCTTCAGTCTGCTGAGGATCTTCTGCTTTCTGACAGCCGCTCAGCAGCATCACCATGCTCAGACAGCAGATCATTGTATTATTTAAGCATTTATTCTTTAGCATTTTCTTTCCCTCTTTTGAATTTTTCGTTTATTAAAACAGTGCACTCATAGCAGATGATCCTGCTGTACACTGTTTATATTTTTATCGAACAGTAAACAATTTTGTGGATAAATTCAGTGCTTGATATAATGGTATAGCCAAATATAGAAACACTTAAGCAGCTATCTAGCTCTATGTTTGGCGACATCTCCGTTAGATGGCTGCTTAAGTGA
>JAAYWN010000206.1 GCA_012516665.1 Erysipelotrichaceae bacterium | reverse complement strand
GTCAAATTATATGCTTTTATCTATCGTATTTTGTCGTATGGTGTGCTATAATAATTTGGGGTGACCATATGACGTTAACTTTTCCAGTTTTTATAACTAAATCATTCTTGCAGGCAGCTTTGCACAGATCCTTTTGATCTGCGCACTGTATTCGCTTGGTGTGATCCTGCATGTTTCTAAGATTGCCTTCTGCTTCTTACTCAGTGCATAGAACTGTCTGTATCTTCCATCTGCTCCGATGCTTATGCTCAGCTTATTCAATTCTCTGATGGCCGCAGGAACTGTATAGTTCTTACGGTCTTTTACATATAAGGGCTTCAATTTATTGAACAGATCATTTCTGATAATGATTGCTAAGAAGGAAAGCATTGTCTTTGATTCCAGCGATTCATCTGTACATACCCGCAATGCATCCATGCCCAGATACGACTTATCCGTCCTGAACAGCTTCTCTATTGAATCTCTATGTCTGTACTTATCCAATGCCTCTGAAGCTTTCATCTCTTTGCTTGTGACGATTACAAAGAACCCCAGTCTATCCAGGTGCTTCTGTATTGCGCTCTTCTTTCTTGTATATGAAAGAAAGTATCCTTTGTCATCAAACTTCAAAGTATAGTACTTTTCATATGCTTTCAGATCCTGTGCTCTTGTCAGTTTCTTATTCAGCCGTTTCTCAAGCTCTTCATCATTGTGTTTCAGCCTGCTCATATAGGCCACCGTCTCACTGTATGCCCGCGCTCCATCATAGTAGACATGAAGGAAGCGCTTCTTTGCGTCTGATGGATACATCTTCTGTTTCACTGTCGTTCCGAATACTTCATGTTCCGGAAGATAATATTCTTCGCTGCCCAGCTTGAGCCTCATTGATACTTCTTCTACTGCGCTCTGTACGAATTTTGCATTTCCCTTTGCCATGAGAATGAACTCATAGCCATTCTTATCAAAATACTGGATATTATGTGTACTGAAGTATCCGCGGTCCAATAGAAAACCAACGTTACGGTAGCCATAGCTCTTAGCACGGTCGACCATGAATGTGCACTGTGTATTATCAATGATACTGCCTTGATACAGCTCATAATAATATGGCACTCCATTGTCCTGATCGTAGGCAAGGCTGAAGTTCACATCCGGCAGTGTATCATCATCTTTGGCCGGTCCATATTCTGCCAGCTCTATTCCTTCCGCACGCGTATTCATATTTGTAGAATCATAGGAGATATAGATACTCTCTGCACTGTTATGGAGCTGGTTCCAATTGTTCAGAAAATATTCGTGCTGCTGCTTCGTCTGCCTTTTGAACATTTCAGAAATATCAGAGTCTGAATGGATCAGGTCACTGAACAGAATATGTTCCTGTCCATAGTCAGGGAAATACTGCATGGCGTCATCCTCTGTCTGGATCATATATAAGATCAGATCTTCCATCAGTGGGGCATCGTCCTTATACGCATTGTCGATCAGGGTGTCCAGGCTGTTCTCCTTCATCAGTTCTTTCATGACAACATACAGTCCGGTCCTCAAAGTATCATCCTGTATAGGTGCTTCGGGGAGCTCGCCTTCTCCTGCGCAGAACTCATAATAGTTCCTATTAGGTATCATATGGACATGATCGTCGCACAGCTTTCCAATACTGACCCTCTTATTCTCGTTATATTTCTTATCTTTCTTATACTCTTTATCCACCGTGATATAAACATAACTGCCAGCACTTTTTCGATAAACCACAGTGCCCTCAGGACAAGCAACAGGCTGTTTCATATGCGCCTCCATATTAGTTATAATATAACTATATTATGGACCATTCATGAAGGCTTTCAAGTACCAAAAAGATGCATTTTCGTGCATCTTCATTAGACTCATCAAATTTTAGTTATAACTTTCGGAAAAGTTAACG
>JAAYWN010000175.1 GCA_012516665.1 Erysipelotrichaceae bacterium | reverse complement strand
TAAGAAAGGAAAAGCTGTCTATCAATGCGATCCTGGTGAAAAGCTGCAGGCAGTCATTGCCCTTGGCTATGGCATGACACAGGGCACCCCTCACAAGTCCAAAGAAATTGAGAAATTATGTACCGTAAAAGGAGATATACCTGCTTGGTTCCAAGCGGGGATGAAAGCTGCTTCACTTGCGCCAACAGCGATGAATCAGCAGAAGTTCATGATCACGCTTGCCGGCAGCACCGTTTCCGCAAGACCATTGATGTCACTGTTTGGAAATACAGATATTGATCTTGGCATCGTCAAATGCAATTTTGAGATCGGTGCTGGAAAAGAGAACTTTCATTGGGCAGAGAGATGATCCCTCTCTGCTTTTTATATTCATGCATGATATATAAAAAGAGAGCTTTCACTCTCTTATCAATTCGATCCATGTCCCTTTTTCTTCTTCTTTGGCTTCGGCTGTTCCGTACGCGTCTTGGCAATTTCTTTCTGAATGCTTAAATACGCCAGCGACTGTGTCTGATAAAGATACGGTCCCGCGTAGAAGATCCCAGCCAGATCAAAGGTCACGATCTGCAGCAGGAACCAGCCAATGAAGGAAAGATCGATCTTGAACAGTTCCATCTTATGGCCTTTGCTCAGATTGCCTGCATACTTCATTACATCAGAGGCGCTCATCATCGGATGATCCGCCAGAATATACGGAACGAACAAGTATTCGTAGTACTTCATAATGCCTGGAACGATCAATAGGAATGACCACAGAATACAGATCAGATCCCGCCACAGGATGGTCGCTGAGATGCGAAGCCACTGTTTCCGATGAAAGCCGGAGAACAGAATCCCCTGTTCCTTTCCTTTGCCTTCGCCATGGCGATAGAACCAGTTTCTTGCGCCATACTGCATCGGATTGCCGACAAAGACAGAAAAGAAGAACGTCAGAAAGACAGCCGCCGTTGCACCATAGAAGAAAGAAGAACTTGTTACGAACGACAGCAGTTCTGACCATTGTGGAAGGGCTGCTGTGCCATCTGCTGATTTATAGACAACACCGGTATTATTGGAGAATAGAAAAGAATCCATGGTGCATACAAGCAGGATGAAGCCGGCAAAGACTCCTGTCCAATAATTTTTCCTGATCAGTTCTTTTGCCTGCGTTTTCAATTCATTTCTATCCAATGTCATCATTTATTCCTCATCACTTTCAAAGATTATATCAGATTCTTGTTATTCGTCCCATTGTGCCTGGAACAGTGAAGCATAGAAGCCCTTCTTTTTCAGCAGCTGCTCATGGGTCCCTCTCTCCTGTACAGTACCATGGGAAAGCACTAAGATCTCATCAGCATTCTGTATAGTAGACAGCCGGTGAGCGATAATAAAGGTCGTCTTGCCTCTGCACAATGCCAGCATTGCTTTCTGGATCTTCTGTTCCGTCGCTGAATCTACATTGCTGGTAGCTTCATCCAGGATCAGCATCTTTGCTTCGCTCAGCATTGCCCGGGCAATGGTCAGCAGCTGCTTCTGGCCTTTGGAAATATTCACACCATCATCGCTCAGCACAGTATCATAGCCATCTTTCAGAGAGATCACAAAATCATGGATATCTACCGCTTTGCATACATTGATGACTTCTTCTTTTGTAACGCCGTCCCTGCCGTATGCCACATTCTCATAGATCGTTCCTTCAAACAGCCATGTATCCTGGAGGACCATCGAGAACTGCTTTCTTAAGCTGTCCCTTGTGCAGTGCGTGATATCATGGCCATCCACCGATATCACACCGGAATCAGGATCATAGAAACGCATCAGCATATTGATGATGGTCGTCTTGCCGGCCCCCGTCGGTCCAACAATAGCGATCATTTTCCCGCTGGCCGCATCCAGATCCAGACCATGGATGATCTCATGTCCTGGGACATAGCTGAAGTGAACATGATCGAAGGAAACGTTTCCTTGGCAATGATCCAATACTGCTGCATCTTGATCATCAGCGCTTTCACTGGGCTCATCGATCAAGGCAAAGACTCTTCTGGCTGCCGAAATAGCGCTCTGTACATCTGCCATGATCTCCGCCATTTCGGAGATCGGACCAGAGAAGCGCTTGGAGTAAAGAATAAAGGAAGAAATATTGCCGATACTGATCTCTTTTGCAAGATAGAGCAGACCGCCGATCCCGGAAATAATAGCTAGGGAAAGGTTGTTGACAAAGGTCACTGTCGGGCCCACGATCGATCCCTGATAATCTGCTTCATAGTATGTTTCGACCGCATCGAGGTTCTTCTCATCAAAGCGGGAAACGATCGTTTCTTCCTGCCCATATGCTTTGATCGTTTTATGTCCAGAAAGCATTTCTTCGGCAAAGCCATTCAATTCGCCCAGTTTCAGCGAACGCTTATGGAAAAGCGGACGCACGACGGTTGCTCTATGCTTTGTGATATAGATCATGATCGGTGTCGTAAAGACAAAGACAATGCAGAGCTTCCAGCTGATCTGCAGCATCATGATCAAAGATCCGGCAACTGTGATCATGCTTGTAACAACATCGATCAGATCAGAGGACAGCGAGGTATTGATCGTATCAATATCATACGATATGCGCGAGATGATATCGCCGACCTGATGATGATCAAAGAAAGCGACCGGCAGCGTTGTTAAGTGGTCAAACACCTCACGGCGCATCTCAGCTGTGATCATACTGGAGACCCTCACTAGGACTGCTTGGGTCAGATACATCAGAATGCTGTTCAGCAGTACACATGCAAGCATATAGCCGCACATAAGGAACACACTGGTGAAATTCACACTGCCGGCAGTGCCAATCGCATCAATTGCCTGCCCCGCAAATTTTGGAATGAACAGGGCAAGTACATTGCCAAGCAGGGCAAAGCCAATTGCCAATAGGAAACGTACTTTATGGCGCCACAGATAGCCCATGATCCGGATCATCGTATTTCTGCCAGAGGCTCTCTTTTCATCTTTTTCAGTCAAACAGAGCACCTCCCATCTGTGAATCCGCAATCGCTGCATACAGTGCATTATTCTTCATCAGCTGCTGATCAGTACCATGTCCATTGACCACGCCATGATCAAGGACAATGATCTGATCGCATCCCTTGATAGAAGAAACACGCTGCGCAACAATGACCATTGTTGTATCCGGATATTTTTCATTCAATGCTTTGCGCAGAAGTGAATCTGTTTTATAGTCCAGGGCACTGCTGGAATCATCCAGCAGCAGGAAATCCGGCTGTGCCGCAAAAGCACGTGATAACAGGATCCTCTGTCTCTGCCCGCCAGATACATTGGTACCCTTGCTGGTCAAAGCAGAATCTTCTTTCTCAGATAATGCAGAGATGAATTCTTCAGCCTGTGCATTGTTGATGGCATCCTGCAGATCCTCATCAGATACTTCTCTGCCAAAGCGTATATTTTCTTTCACAGTATCAGAAAACAAGAAATCATTCTGCATGACAATGCCGAACTGTCGGCGCAATGCATCCGGTTCAATATTTTTAATATTCTTTCCATTCAGATAGATTGCTCCGGAATCAATGGCATAGAAGTGCAGGAGCAGGGACAGGATCGTGCTCTTGCCAGATCCCGTTGCACCGATGATCCCAAGTGTCTCACCTTTCTTTAAGGCGAAAGAGAGATGCTGAATATTGTCTTTGACCTTCAGATAGGAGAACGATACATCTTTGAACTGCAGGGCATACTGCAGATCCCCATCCGGTTCTTTGGCTGGCTGCCAATTCTTTTCATTTTCTGTATTCAGCACTTCCATGATCCTTTCACAGGATGCCATGCCGCGGGAATACATGATGAACAATCTTGAGATAGCCATCAGCGAATGTGAGATCATCTGAAAGTAGCTCATAAACGCCAAGATCTTGCCTGCTTCGCTCAGTCCGGCATTGACCCG
>JAAYWN010000210.1 GCA_012516665.1 Erysipelotrichaceae bacterium | reverse complement strand
GAAACGATACAGCTGAATCCTGAGCTTCCTCAGATGACAAGATCTGATTACTATTACTGGTCTTCTGATCACACAGATAAAGATGAAAAGAATAACGGAGTAATGAACAAGATCATCCAAATATTTTATACACACAAAAGAAGATATGGATACCGTCGTATTACTCTTCAGCTCAAGAATGAAGGATATACAGTCAATCACAAAATGGTGAAGCGGCTGATGAAACGGCTTGGCCTATTCGGCATTTCACCAAAGGCCAAATATAAGTCTTACAAGGGCGATCTCAATGGCACTGTAAAGTCACAGCTATTGAACAAGGTAGTAGATGAAGAGAAACATAAGACGTATTACAAGAGAGATTTCAGCACTTCAACAGTAAATGAGAAATGGACAACAGATGTATCTGAGTTCCATATCGCTGCAGGCAAACTGTATCTTTCTCCCATTATGGATATGGATAATAGAGAAATCGTTTCATACTCAATCTCAAGAAGTCCAAACTATGCGCAAACCCAAGAAATGCTTGATAAGGCATTTGAGAAATATCCAGACCTGAGCGGATTGATCCTGCATTCCGATCAAGGGTGGCAATATCAGATGACCCAGTATCATAAAGCATTGCAAAACAGAGGCATCATCCAATCCATGTCACGAAAAGGAAATTGCCTAGATAACTGTATTATGGAGAACTTCTTCGGAAAGATGAAGAATGAGATGTTCTATGGGCATGAATTTGAATTCAAGACACTGGATGAACTAGAGAAAGCTATGGAAGAATACATTTTCTATTACAATAACGAAAGAATCCAAGTCAGATTAAAAGGTTTAACTCCTTGTCAATATCGGAGCCAAACCTTAGAATTAAATCATTAAATAACTTTGTCCAAATAATTGGGTTCACTGTAACAGGCTTTTCGACAGTGCTCTTTTTGTTAGGGGGGAGTAGATGGCAAAGCAGCGAGCGCCGAATATGATCGCGTTGTATTCAGAAAACGGATAGGAGGAAAGTGAATGGCTAAGTCCAAAGAAGGACGCCAGACACCTACTCAATCCGTTGTTTTACCTTACAAAGATACACGTGGGCAAGAAGCTATAGAACTCTATAACAGTATTGGAAATATGGCCATGAAATGGCAGGAACTGCAGCTAAAGGCGTGTGATGCTTCGAATGCACATTGCATATATTCATCGCAAACCGTTTATAAGCTGTTTTATTCATTGAAGATTCTGCCTGTATAAAGTCTTTTTTGCTATAATACCTATATGAAAAAATATCTTTCTTTAGATGTAGGAAGCTGCAAACTGAAATATGCAATTATCAATGAGTCATTGGATGTTTTAGAAGAGGGATATGAATATACTATTCTCGATGATCAGGAGAAGCTTTTCGCTCAGTATGAAGAAATAGCCAAGAGATATTTTGGCGAGGTGGAAGGAATGACACTTTCTATTCCTGGTGTCATCGATATGGAAACCGGCTTTGCTTACAGCGGAGGTGTATTTCCGTGGGTCAAGGATATTCCTTATGCTGAACAGCTGGCCGAGCGTACTGGAATGAAAGTTGCTGTATGCAATGATGCTAAAGCTGCTGCTTTTGCAGAGATTGGATATGGTTCTTTAAAAAAGATCAAGAACGGTGTGCTGCTGATGCTGCTGGGATCTGGTATCGGAGGTGCGGTGATCGTTGATGGACATCTTCTGAATGGCAGCCGATATGCAGCTGGTGAATTTTCCTACATTATGGGCGATTATCGGCATCGCGACGGAGATGAAGATATGTTTGCAACAGCCTGCAATATGGATTCTTTAGCTGCACTGGTATCACAGAAATGCGGCCGAAAGATGAATGTCTTTCAGATCATGGCAGGACTTTCTCAGAAAGACAGCGATGTTATCGCCGGAACTGAAGAATATTGCAGCAGACTTGGCATATTTATTTATAATATCCAGTGTGTTGTGGATGCAGAAAGATTTGTACTGAGCGGAAGCATTACAGATGAACCGACGATGATGGAAATGATCAATGAGGGTGTGAATCGCACTTTTGAAAAGGCGAAGTTCAAACGGATCTTTCGTCCGGAGATCAAAGATGTTGTCTTCCATGAACACGCAAAAATGTATGGAGCTGTCTACCATTTTCGGCAGCTTTATGAGGGAGAAAAATGAAACAGGTCAGTTATGAGACAGAAATTCCATCTTTTATAAAGCCATATTTAGAGACCGAAGAAATGCAGAGACTGAAAGGAATTGATATGAACTGCGGGATGAATTATACATCCATCCCTTTTTTTCAGAACATTGAACCATATTCAAGATATACGCATTCGATCGGCACGGCGTTGATCATCTATCATTTTACGAAAGATAAAAAGCAGACATTGTCAGGTCTGTTCCACGATATAGCTACACCTGCTTTTTCCCATGTGATCGATTTTCTGCATGGCGATGCTTTGAAACAGGAAAGTACTGAGGATAAAACAGAAGAGATCTTATCTGCATCTGGAGAGATACGGTCCATACTGGCAGAAGACGGAATTGTCTTATCAGAAGTCAGCAATTATCATCTGTATCCAATTGCGGACAACGATTCGCCATTGCTTTCTTCGGACCGTCTGGAGTATACATTCTCGGCATCTATCGATTATCATTCCGGCAATGCTGATCAGTATCAGTCAATTTATGATGATATTGCGGCAGGTACAAATGAAGCAGGATGTGAAGAATTGGTTTTCAGACATAAAGATATGGCAGAAGCATTTGCTTCAGCGGCATTGAAAAATGGCATGGTATTTTCTTCAAAAGAAGATCGCTGCTGCATGCAGGTACTGGCTGAATTGATCAAAGAGGCGATCCGCCGGAACATCCTGCAGGAAAAGGATCTGTATACAACGGAAGAGAAAGTCATTGCCCAATTGGAGAACAGCTCAATGAGCAGTCAATGGCATCATTTCCAATCGATTGATCATGTTATGATTTCTCAAGAGCCAAAAGAAGGATGGATAAAAATAGCGGCTAAAAAAAGGTATATTGATCCATACTGCATAGAGACGGGAGAAAGAATCTCTCAGTCAAGTCTGAAAATACAGCAAGAAATCGAAAGCTTTAAAAATGAACAGTATCAGGAATGGATGAAAGGATGCAGTAAAGATGAATAAAACAATTGTTGTTGCCAGTACCAATGAAGGCAAGATCCGTGAGTTCCGAGAAATGCTTGAACCTAAGGGATATGAAGTAAAATGTTTAGCTGATTATCCGGATATGCCAGAGACCGAAGAAAACGGTGAGACCTTTGAACAAAATGCGGTGATCAAAGCACAGGCAGTAACGAACTGCTATGGGATCATGGCAATCGCGGACGATTCCGGATTGGAAATCGATGCTTTGGAGAAACAGCCGGGTGTCCACAGTGCGAGATGGCTGGGCCATGATACGCCGTACGAGATAAAAAATCAGAAAGTGCTTGCTCTGATGAAAGATAAAAAAGATCGGACATGCAGATATGTATGTGCCATTGCTGTGACCAGACCTGGTCAAAAGGCAGTCGTTTTTTCAGACAGCGTTGAATGCCAGATTGCCTATGAACCAAAAGGGAATAATGGCTTTGGCTATGATCCGATCATTTACTATGCACCATATGGACGCACTATGGCAGAATTGGATAAAGACGAAAAGAATGCGATATCTCATCGCGGCAAAGCAGTCAGAAAACTGGAAAAGTGGCTAAATAATGAAATGGCATAAACTGATTGCATCTTTGGCTTCGGGAATGATCTTGGTTGGGATTCTGCTTACAGTTGTTTTTACGGTCTGCTTTGATCACAGCTTCTATGAGCAGGAATATAAGGCAAATGGACAGGCTGAAAAGATTGGCATGTCACAAGAAGACCTGATGAAGAGCACAGATGCTCTGCTGGATTATCTGCAGGGAAAAAAAGATAATATCAAAGTAGAAGCCATGATGAATGGCCACAATGTTGAGGTCTTCAATGAACGAGAGACACTTCATATGGCAGATGTAAAGGAACTTCTGGACAATGCCGTAAAAGCCAGAGATATTCTTCTTTGGGGCGGAGCAGCAATATTGGCGGCTGTCATCGCATTTGCTAAGTGGGAAAAACTTTCTGTACTGAAAGACGCTTACAAATATTCAGTTGCCGCCATCGGTGCTTTCATTGCTGTATTAGGATGCTGGGCGGCTGTGGATTTTTATGATTTCTGGGTCGATTTTCATTATTTATTCTTTGATAATACACTGTTCTTTTTAGATCCGAATACAAGTATTATGATCAATATGTTCCCTGAAAATTTCTTTTTTGATCTTGTTTTCCGGATCATAGTGATTGTCATCATTATTATTGCGGCAATTGGCGGCAGCATCCATTGGCTGTCTGTTTTAAAGCGCAGGAGGGAAACAAAAAATGATCAATGTTGTTCTTTATGAACCAGAAATACCGCAGAATACGGGCAATATCATGCGTACATGCATGGCATTCGGATGTCGGCTTCATTTAATTGAACCATTGGGCTTTTATATGGATGAAAAGCACTTGAAAAGAGCCGGTATGGATTATGTGGATGATCTTGATTTTACGATCTATCCAAACTGGACAGATTTTAAGTCAAAGAATCCAGGATCTTTTTACTATGTGACAAGATATGGTTCTAAGGCACCGAGTGAATTTGACTATAAAAAGGATGCTGATTCTGGAAAAGATATATATGTTGTTTTCGGCAAAGAAAGCACCGGTATTGATAAAGAGATCCTTTATCAGAACTTGGATCGCTGCATACGTATTCCAATGGTCGAAAATGCCAGATCTCTGAATCTTTCAAACTGCGTTGCACTATGCATTTACGAAGTCATGGACCAGTTGGACTATCCTGGGCTTGCGCGGGAAGAAGTTATTAAAGGACCTGATTTTCTTGCGCAGGTGCATGAACGTGGACAGAAATAATATGCTTGTTTATAATCCCACGTTTGGAGGTTGTAAGACAAGCAATGCGGCAATTTGGCTTAAACAGGCCAGATTCCCGCATTTTATGATTGAAAATATTTGTAATATATAGAACTACTTCAATAAATTTCTTACTTTTTTGTTTAGGG